>JAOUIM010000166.1 GCA_029884035.1 Aquincola sp.
CAGGCCACCAAGCCCAACAAGGGCCAGAAGATCGATCCCAGCCATCCGGCGGTGGTCAGCTACATGAGCTACCTCACGTCGCGGCACGACACCGCGCTGGCGCGCGTGGGCGCGTCGAAGAAGCTGTACAGCTACGGCTATGTGTTCAACGGCTTTGCTGCGGAACTCACAGCTCGGCAGGCGCAGGATCTGGCCGCCGTGCCCGGCGTGCTGGCCGTGACCAAGGACGAGGCGCGCGCGCTGGACACCTCCAGCACGCCCACCTTTCTCGGCCTCACCGGCCCCGCAGGCGTCTGGGCCACGCAGGCCAAGGGCGAGGGCGTGATCATCGGCATCGTCGATGGCGGCATCTGGCCCGAGAGCCTGAGCTTCTCCGACCGCACCGGCACCAACGGCAATGCCACCAAGGACGGCAAGCTCGACTACCAGCAGATCCCGGGATGGCACGGCAAGTGCACCCCCGGCGACGCGTTCAACGCCTCGCATTGCAACCAGAAGCTGATTGGTGCGCGCTACTACAACGCCGGCTGGGGCGGCAATGCCGGCATCTCGGCGCAGCTGCCCTGGGAGTTCAACTCGCCGCGCGATTTCGGCGGCCACGGCACACACACCGCCAGCACCGCGGGCGGCAACGGCAATGTCGTGCCCACCGGTGACGCCGCAGCGCTTGGGGCGATCAGCGGCATCGCGCCACGCGCGAGAGTCGCCGCCTACAAGGTGTGCTGGGAGACCGGCACCGGCGGCTCCTGCTTCAACTCCGACAGCGTCGCCGCCATCGACCAGGCGGTGGCCGACGGCGTAGACGTCATCAACTTCTCCATCAGCGGCTCGCGCACGAGCTTCCGCGATCCGGTCGAGATCGCTTTCCTGTTCGCGGCCGATGCCGGCATCTTCGTCGCCGCCTCGGCAGGCAACAGCGGGCCAAGTTCTTCGACGGTCGCCCACCCCAGCCCCTGGCTGACGACCGTGGCCAACAGCACCCACAACCGCAACGGCCTGGGCTCGATCACCCTCGGCAATGGTGCCAACTACGTCGGTGCCTCGATGGCCAACGCGCTCGCGTCGTCGCCGATGATCGACTCCACCGCGGCCGGCCTGCCCGGTGCCGATCCGGTGCAAGTGGAGCTGTGCTACAGCACCGCCGACACCGGCGGGGCTCCGGTCTTCGATCCGGCGAAGGTGGCCGGCAAGATCGTGCTGTGCAAACGCGGCACGACAGCCCTCGTCAACAAGACCGCGGCGGTGAAGGCCGCCGGCGGCGTTGGCGCCGTGATCTACAACGACCCCGCCGGCGCCACCACGACCTTGCCGTTGCTGCACACCGTGCCCACGGTGCATGTGGTGGCTGCCTCCGGCTTGGCGATCAAGTCCTACCTGGCCGGCACCACTTCGCCGACCGGTGCGATCGCGCAGTCGACCATCGTGCTCAACGCCGTGGCGCCGATCACGAACAGCAGCTCTTCGCGCGGTCCCTTGCTTGCCGCCAACGGCGACGTGCTCAAGCCCGATGTGATTGCCCCCGGCACCGACATCCTGGCCGCCGTTGCGCCGCCGGGCAACAGCGGGCGTGACTTCGATCTCTATACGGGAACCTCGATGTCCAGTCCGCACGTGGCTGGCCTCGCGGCGCTGTTCAAGGAGAGGTACCCGAGCTGGTCGCCGATGGCCATCAAGTCGGCGCTGATGACCACCGGCACCGACGTGCTCGACGGCGGCACTCCAGCACCGAACACAAACCCGGTGCTGATCTTCCGCCAGGGCGCGGGCCACGTGGCCCCGGCCGCCGCCTTCAACCCCGGCATCGTCTACGACTCGAGCTTCGCTGACTGGCTGCCCTTCATCTGCGGTGCGCAGCCGGGCGGCGGCTGCACCGGCGTGACGCCGACCGACCCGAGCAACCTGAATCAAGCTTCCATCGCCATCGGCGACATGGCCGGCCTGCAGACGGTGACGCGCAAGGTGAAGAACGTCAGCGGCGGCTCGCTCACGATCAACGCCAGCCTCACGGGCATGAGCGGCTTCACCACCACGGTGACGCCCTCGAACCTGACGCTTACCCCCGGGCAGGAGAAGTCGTTCACGGTGAGCTTCACGCGCACGACCGCAGCGCTGAACAGCTACACCGGGGGCCAGCTCACCTGGGCCGGCGGCGGTGTCAACGCGCGCAGCCCCATCGTCGTGCGGCCTGTGGCGCTGGCGGCGCCGGCGCAGGTGTCCGGCACGGGTGGGGCGATCTCGTTCCCGGTGACGTTCGGCTACACCGGTGCGTTCAGCGCGACGGCACGTGGCCTCGTGCCGGCAGCGATCACCGCTGGTACGGTAGCCGACGATCCCACCGACAGCACCTGCTCGCTAACGTCGCCGAACGCGATTCAGATCCCGGTGGCGCTGCCGCTCGGGACGACGTTCGCCCGCTTCTCACTGTTCGACGCCGACGTTAACCCGGGCTCGGACATCGACATGTGCGTGTTCAACAGCATCGGTACGCTGATCGGCGCGAGCGGCAGCGGCACGTCGGCCGAGGAGGTGAACCTCGGCAGCGGCACGCTGGACATCGGCGGCCAGACGGTTACGGTCGTCGTCCAGGGCTGGGGCGTTGTGGGCAGCTCGCCGTTCAAGCTGCACACGTGGACCCTCGGCGTTGCCAACGCCGGCAACATGGCAGTCGGTGCACCCGCGGCGGCGACGACCGGCGGCACAGGCACCGTGTCGCTGACTTTCAGCGGGCTTGCCGCCGGTACGAAGTACCTCGGCTCGGTGGCCTACAGCGGCGCGACCGGGATGCCGAACCCGACCATCGTGCGCGTCGACACCCCCTGAGCCACATGCCGCGTCGCCCGGGCTTCGAGGCCCGGTCGACGCGCGAAGGCCCCGCCCAGGCAACTGCTGGAGCGGGGCTTTGTTTTTCCTACACTCGCCGATTCGACAATCAGGCGAAGCCCCATGCCAGTCAACCTCACTGCCCCCGATGCAGGTGCGCTGCATCTCGTTGCTGGCCTGCGCATCGGCACCGCGATGGCCGGCGTGCGCAAGGCCAATCGAAAAGACCTGGTCGTGTTTGCCCTCGACGAAGGTGCGTCGGTCGCTGGTGTGTTCACCCGCAACCGTTTCTGCGCGGCCCCGGTCCAACTGTGCCGCGAGCACCTGGCCGGCGGCCGCGGCATCCGCGCGCTGGTGATCAACACCGGCAATGCCAACGCTGGCACCGGCGCCGATGGCCTGCGACGCGCACGTCAGACTTGTGACGCGCTGGCGCGGCACCTGGGCGTCACGCCTGATCAGGTGCTGCCGTTTTCCACCGGCGTGATCATGGAAACGCTGCCGGTCGAGCGCATCGTCGCTGGCCTGCCGGCGGCGTTGGCTGACCTGGCGCCCGACCACTGGCTCGAAGCGGCCGAGGGCATCATGACCACCGACACGGTGCCCAAGGCGGCCTCGGCGCGGGTAGCCATCGGCGGGCGCACCGTCACGGTGACCGGCATCGCCAAGGGCGCCGGGATGATCCGGCCGAACATGGCAACGATGCTCGGCTTCGTGGCCACCGACGCGGTCATCGACAAGCCGCTGATGCAGGGGCTGGTGCGCGAGGCGGCCGACCGGAGTTTCAACCGCATCACGATCGACGGCGACACCAGCACCAACGACAGCTTCGTGCTGATCGCCACCGGCAAGGCAGGCCACGCACCGATCACGCAACTCGAGTCGCCCGAAGGCGCGCTGTTGCGCGAGGCGATCTTCGACGTGTCGCGCCGGTTGGCGCAAGCCATCGTTCGCGATGGTGAGGGTGCCACCAAGTTCATCACCGTGCGCGTCGACGGTGGCCGGACGAAGGAGGAGTGCCGGCTCGCGGCCTACGCGATCGCGCACTCGCCGCTCGTCAAGACGGCCTTCTTCGCCAGCGACCCCAACCTCGGGCGGATCCTCGCGGCGGTTGGCTACGCGGGTATCGACGATCTGGACCAGGAACTCATCGATCTCTTCCTCGACGACGTGCATGTCGTCGTCCACGGTGGCCGCCACCCGGCCTACCAGGAGGCGGACGGCCAACGCGTGATGAAGCAAGCGGAGATCACGATCCGCGTCGACCTGCATCGCGGGCCCGCGCATGCGACCGTGTGGACCTGCGACCTGTCGCACGATTACGTCAGCATCAACGCCGACTATCGAAGTTAGGGTTGCGCGGCGCGGACGGGCGCTGATAGCATGGCGCCCAATTCCTGCGAGGCCCCAACGATGACCACCCACGACATCCCGAACCGACGCCGCCCAGGCGCGTTCGCCGTGGGTGCGTGCGCCATCCGCTAGTTCCTCGCATCAGTCGCATCACACCGGGCCTGCGCTGAGCGATCGGCGCCAGGCCCGTGCTGTTTTCGACCTTCCTTGTCATGACCCGTCTTGTTCTGCCTTTGCAATGGTGGGCCGCGCTGCGGCAGCGCTTCGCGCTGTCCGCCGACGACCTCCTTCGCGACGCGGCATACCGGCGTCTGTGGACCTCGATCATGATCAGCTCGCTTGGCGGCCAGGTGACGATGCTCGCGCTGCCGCTGACAGCCGTGGTGCTGCTGCACGCCAGCCCCACGCAGATGGGTTTTCTCGTGGCATGCGAGATCGCGCCCTTCGTGCTGCTGTCGCTGCCCTCGGGCGTATGGCTCGATCGCGTGCGCAAGCTGCCGGTGTACATCGGCGGCGAAGCGAGCCTGGCCGTCATCGTGGCTAGCGTGCCGGCGGCCTACTACCTGGGCTGGCTCACGATGCCCTGGATGTACGTCGTGGCCTTCGTGATGGGCTGCGTCTACGTGGTCGCCGGTTCGGCCGCGCAGATCGTGCTCACCCAGGTCGTGCCGCGCGAGCGCCTGGTGGAGGCGCATGCGCGCAACGCGCTCGCCAGCTCGGGCGCGGAGGTGGCCGGGCCGGGCTTCGCCGGCGCGCTGATCAAGGCGGTGGGCGCGCCGGTGGCGCTGCTCGTCGACGCCGTCATGCTCGCCGGTTCGGTGGCGATCCTGCGCCGTGTGAAGGTCCAGGAGGCCAGGCCGAGCCGGCAGGCGGACGAGGCGCACTTCTGGCGCGACCTGAAGGCGGGGCTGCGTTTCGTGCGGGGCACGCCGCTGTTGGTTGCGATGGCCACCGTCGTGGGGCTGTGGCAGATGTGCCATCACGCGGCAATCGTGGTCCAGATCCTCTTTGCCACACGCACGTTGGGCCTGTCGGAATCGCAAATTGGCCTGGCGTTCGTCGGCCTGGGCCTGGGTACCGTGGCCGCGAGCACGCTGGGTCACCGGATCTCGTCGCGCCTCGGTCCTGGGCCTTGCCTCTTGCTGGGCACGGCAGTCTGCGGGCTTGGCTGGGCGCTGCTCGCCGTGGCGCCGGCAAACGCGCTCGGGCAGGCGATGTTCTCTCTGATGCTGGTGCTGTTCGGCTTCGGTGCGGTGCTCATCTTCATCAACTTCCTGTCGTTGCGCCAGGCCGTCACGCCCACGCCGCTGCTCGGCCGCATGACGAGCACGATGCGCTGGTTGATCCTGTTGCCTGCAGGCCCCGGCGCGCTCATCGGCGGCTGGCTCGGCGAGCATGTCGACTTGCGCGCATCGCTCGCCTTCGCGGGCTTCGGCGCGATGGTCGTGTCGCTGATGGCATGGCGCCACCCGTTGCTGCGCGGCGTACGCGCTTTGCCGAAGCCCGAGGCGAGCGACGATGCCCTGGGTGCCGAGGCGGTGGTTGCCGTGCCGCCGGCCGCGGCCGGCGCCTAGACCTGCCGCCCGCGGCTCGGTAAGAAGCGGTCGACGGCATCGGTGCAAAGGCCGTCCAGCCCGATGGCGAGCAGCGCGCGCGCAGCCGCTTCATCGTTCACGGTGTATGCCATCGCCCACAGGCCGGCGTCGTGAAGGCGCCGGACCATCGCGGCGTCGTAGAGCCGGTAGTTGGCCACCACGGCCATCGCGCCCAGTTGCAGTGCGCGTTCGAACCAGCCGTCGACGAGGCCGTCGATCAGCAGCGCCCGCGGCAGTTGCGGCGCAGCGGCGCGCGCACCCTCGAGCGCCTCGGGATCGAACGAACTCAGCAGGGGCGGCACGTCTCGCCCGGCCCAGCGGCGCGCGGCTTCGAGTGCGACCACCTCGCCCGTTTGGCGCTCGCAGCCCGGCGAGGGCTTGATCTCGATGTCCAACGCATGGTCGTTGGCGAGGCAGAACGTGGCGATCGCGGCGAACGACGCGATCGGCTCACCTGCATGATGGCCGCTGTGCCAGCCGCCGGCATCCAGGCGCGACAGTTCGGACCAGGTCAGCGCGTTCGCCGGTCCCTGCGCGTTGGTCGTGCGGTCGAGTGTCGCGTCGTGCAGCAGGAACGGCACGCCGTCGGCGGAGAGCTTCACGTCGCACTCGAAGGCCGTGTACCCGTGCTGCGCGCCGAGCCGGAACGCCGCGAGCGTGTTCTCCGGCGCCAGCTTGCCGGCACCGCGGTGCGCGATCCACAGCGGCCAGGGGCTGGGGCGCATCGGCATGCGAGCGCTCGGTGCTGATCTCACACGCGCTGCTGCGTCTGCGGATCGAACCAGTGCAGGTGCCTGGCTTCGACAGACACGACCAAAGTGCCACTGGGCGTCGGTGAGGCCAGGGTCGCATCGAGGCGAAGCGTGAACGGTGCGTCGCCGAGCCGGCAGTACACCAGCCGCTCGGCGCCCAGCATCTCGACCACATCCACCTTGAGCGACCAGCCCGCGGGCGCGGGGTCGGCGTGCTCGGGCCGCACACCGAGCAGCAGGCGGCCGTTGCGCGGCGCCCTCGCCGGCAGGTCGAGCGTCGTGCCGCCGACCGTGAATCGGCTGCCGTCGGCGTTGCCGTCGAGCAGGTTCATCGGCGGGCTGCCGATGAAGCCCGCGACGAACGTGGTCGCCGGTCGGTGATAGACCTCCTCGGGCGTGCCGATCTGCTCGACGCGTCCGGCGTTCATCACGAGCATGCGCTGCGCCAGCGTCATCGCCTCGACCTGGTCATGCGTGACGAATAGCGACGTGGTGCCGAGCTCGCCGTGCAGCTTCTGGATTTCGAGGCGCGTCTGCGCACGCAGCTTGGCATCGAGGTTGGACAGCGGCTCGTCGAACAGGTAGACCTGCGGCTGGCGAACGATGGCGCGCCCCATGGCCACGCGCTGGCGCTGGCCGCCTGAGAGCTGCCGGGGCTTGCGCTCGAGCAGCTGCGACAGCTCGAGGATCTTGGCGGCCTTCTGCACCCGCGCATCGATCTCGGGCTTGGGCACCTTGGCGATCTTCAGCCCGTAGGCCATGTTGTCGTACACGCTCATGTGCGGGTACAGCGCATAGTTCTGGAACACCATCGCGATGTCGCGTTCGGCCGGTTCGAGGTTGTTGACGACGCGCGCGCCGATCGAGATCTCGCCGCTGGTGATCTCCTCGAGCCCGGCCACCATGCGCAGCAGGGTGCTCTTGCCGCAGCCGGACGGGCCGACGATGACGATGAACTCGCCGTCGGTGATCTCGGCATCGACGCCGTGGATCACCTTCACGGCCTTGGGCCCGGAGCCGTAGGTCTTTTCGACGTTGCGCAGGCGGATCGCGCCCATGGTCAGATATTCCTCACGTGAA
>JAOUIM010000167.1 GCA_029884035.1 Aquincola sp.
CCGGCAGGTGCAGCGGTTCCTGGCTGGTCGCCAGCAGCTTGGCGTTGGGCGCGCGCAGCAGGACGGCTTGCGCCAGCGCCGCTGCTGCTTCGAGCAGGTGCTCGCAGTTGTCGAGCACGAGCAGCACCGAGCGCTGCGCCAGCCCGCCGATCAGGCTGTCGGTCGCGGTGTCCGGACCGGATGTCTTGATCTCGAGCACCTGTGCCACCGCGCTCGGCAGCAGTGCAGGATCGGACAGGCCCGCGAGTTCGACCATCCATACCCCGTCCGCCCAACGGTCGGCCAGGGCGTGTGCGGTGGCCTGCGCCAGCCTGCTCTTGCCGATGCCGCCGGCACCCACGACGGTGACGAGCCGATGCTCCTCGATCAGCGTGCGAAGCGCCGCAAGGTCCTGATCCCTTCCGTACAGGGGCGCCAGCTTCGCAGGCAGGTTGGCCACCCGGCGCTCCCGCGGATCCATCCCGGGCGCTGCCCTCGCGTGGACGGCTTCGATCGGGCGCTGACGGTCGTCGATCGTGCCGTCTGCCGCCGCCGTGAAGCGATAGCCCCGTCCGGGGATGGTCGAGATGGCCTGCGGCCCGAGCAGCTTGCGCAGCGCGCTGATCTGGACCTGCAGGTTGTTCTCCTCGACCACCAGCCCGGGCCAGGCGAGGTCCAGCAGTTCGGCCTTGGTCACCACCCGCTCGCGGCGCAGAACGAGTGCTGCCAGCACGTCGAACGCCCGCGCGCCGAGTACCACGGGCGCGCCGTCCCTCAGGAGGCGTCGCTGCTGCGGCTGCAACTCGAAGGGGCCGAACCGGAGCGCCGTGGAGCTGTCCATGCGACCCGAATCTACCGGCTTCAGGAGGTTTCAGCGCAGGTTTCAGCCCGTCTTTCAGGACGCTTCAAGACTGAAACGCGAGCAGCGCCGAAAGTTCATCCCATCAACCCCGCACCCCGGTGCACCCCAGCAAGGAGACCCCGATGAACACCTCGATCACGACCCGCGCCGTCGCCCTCGTCGCTTCGATCCTCGTCACCGCCACGACGGTCTTCATGGTCGCCGGCTACGCCTACCCCGAAGCGCAAGCTGTCCTGCTGGCGTCGGCGCAGCGCTGAGGCCCCTTCCGAGGCGCTCAGGAGTCTGCGCGCAGCGCCGCGCGCAACTCGGCACCGATTTCGGGCTTGTCGGCGAACGGGTCGGTCGGATTGCGTGCGAGCAGGATGTCCTCCATGCGCGTCTGGACCGATCGGATCGCCTTCGGGTGGCTGTAGATGTAGAAGCGGCGATCGCGCAGCGCGTCGAACACCAGTGCGGCCACGTCCGCGGCGCTGACCTTGCCCGACTCCACCGCCCGGCTGATCATCGCCTGTGCAATGCGCTGGCTGCGCGTGGGCTGGGCATCCGCCGCGGGCGCGGCAACCGGCCGGTTGCGAGCGCTCTGGTGGATGCCGGTGGGCACGAAGTAAGGGCACAGCACGGAGGCGCTGACCTGGTCGGTGACGAGCGACAGGTCATGGTACAGGGTCTCCGACAGGCTGACCACCGCGTGCTTGCTCACGTTGTAGGCGCCCATGTTGGGCGGGTTCAGCAGGCCGGCCATCGACGCGGTGTTGACGATGTGGCCCTCGTAAGTCGGGTCGGCCCGGGCGGCCGCCAGCATGCGCGGCGTGAACACGCGCACGCCATGCGCCACGCCCATCACGTTGACGCCCAGCGCCCAGGCCCAGTCCGCCGCGCTGTGCTCCCAGATCAGGCCACCGACGCCCACACCGGCGTTGTTGAACACGATGTGGGGCGTGCCCAGGCGCGCGAACGTCGCCTCGCCCAGGGCCTCGACCTCGTGGGCCTGGGCGACGTCAAGCCGGAACGGCAGCACCTCGGCGCCGGTGACGGCGATTCCGCGAATTTCGGCCGCCGCGCGTTCGAGCGCATCGGCCTGCACATCGGCCATCACGACATTCATGCCTTCGCGCGCAGCGATGCGCGAGGTCTCGAGGCCGAAGCCCGAGGCGGCGCCGGTGATCACGGCCGTGCGGCCCTGGAAGTGGTTCATGCGAGCTGTCCCTTCGTCACGACGGGAAGGCCCGCTCGAGGATCGCATCGACATCGACGCCCGCCGGCATCGCACCGAACACGTCGCTGGCCTGGGCCAGGCGTGCGCTGCAGAAGGCGTCGAACACGGCGTCCGACGCATGCCGCCGCAGCAGCGCGGCCTGAACGGCGAGCGCCATGTCCCGCGCCAGGCGGCGCGCCTGGGCTTCGTCGCCGGGGTCGTACAACGCGTGCAGCAGTCGCGCGGCCATCGCGTCGAACGCGGGGTGCGCGCCCTGCGCCGGTGCCAGTTCCTGCTGCAGCGCGGCCGCCACGTCGGCGCCACGCAGCGCACGAAGCAGGTCCAGCGCCTGGATGTTGCCGGCGCCCTCCCAGATCGAGTTGACCGGCATCTCGCGGTAGATGCGCGCCATCACGCCCTCGCCCGCCGCCTCGACGTAGCCGTTGCCGCCCAGGCACTCCATCGCCTCCTGCGCGAACGACGCGCCTCGCTTGCAGATCCAGAATTTGGCGATCGGCGTGAGTACACGGCGCATCACGGCCTCGTGCGGGTCACTGCCATGCTCGGTCTCGTCCACGGTGCGTGCCACGCGCAGCGCGAGCGCGGTGGCAGCCTCGCTCTCGAGCGCCAGATCGGCGAGCACGTTCTTCATCAGCGGCTGCTCGGCCAGCCGCTTGCCGAAAGCCATGCGCTGGCGCGTGTGGTGAATCGCCAGCGCGAGCGCCTGGCGCATCAGACCGGCGGTGCCGAGCGCGCAGTCCAGTCTCGTGAGCGCGCCCATCGCCAGGATCTGCGGCACGCCACGGCCCTCCTCGCCAACCAGCCAGCCCAGGGTGTCGCCGCCGAACTCGACCTCGCTGCTGGCGTTGGCGTGGTTGCCGAGCTTGTCCTTCAGTCGCTGGATGCGGATCGGGTTGACGGCGCCGTTGATGCCGAAGCGCGGCACGAAGAAACAGCTGAGGCCGCCGGACGCCTGCGCGAGCACGAGGAAGGCGTCGCACATCGGTGCCGACAGGAACCACTTGTGCCCCGTCAACCTGTAGGCGCGGCCCCAGGCGCTGTCGGCGTCGAACTCGGCGCGCGTGGTGTTGGCGCGCACGTCGGAGCCGCCCTGCTTTTCGGTCATGCCCATGCCCATCGTCAGCGCGGTCTTCCCGGAGGCCGGCATGAAGCGCGGGTCGTATCGCGTGGCCGCCAGGCCGGGGCCGAACGCGGCGTGTACCGCGGCATTGGCACGCAGCGACGGCGTCACCGCATAGGTCATCGACACCGGGCACAGCACCGAGGGCTCGAGTTCGGTGAACAGCATGAAGGCCGCCGCACGCTCGACGTGCGCCAGCGGCGGTCGCGACCATGGCGTGCCGTGCAGGCCGTGCACCAGCGCGGCGCCCATCAGCGCGTGATAGCTCGGATGGAACTCGACCGAGTCGGCGCGCCGGCCCTGCACGTCGTGCGTGAGCAGCCGCGGCGGATGCGCATTCGCCAGCCGTGCATGAACCTGCATCTCGGTGCTTCCCGCCAACCGCCCGAGCGCAGACAGGCGCGCGGTGCCGAGCCCGGGCGCCTGGCACGCGAGCGCGTCGCGCAGCGCGCGGTTGGTCTCGAACAGATTGACGCCGACCAGGGGCGCGCTCTGGTTCAGTACTTCGTGAGTCGCGTTCATCAAGGGCTCCTCAGCATCTGCAGGTGCGCAATGCCGTCTTCGAGGTAGTTCTCGCCCACGCGCACGAAACCCATCGTGCCGTAGAAGCGCTCGAGGTGCGCCTGGGCGCTGATGCGGATCGCGCGGCCCGGCCAGTGCCGCTCGCAGCCGGCGATGCCCTCGGCCATCAGCCTGCGCCCCAGCCCGGTGCCGCGGAGCTCGAGGGCCGTGACGACGCGGCCGATCGACGGTTCAGGGTACTTGTGCCCAGGGTCCACCAGCCGAAGATAGGCAATCAGCGTGCCCGTCGCATCACGGCCGAGCAGATGCCACGACTGGCGGTCGGCACCATCGGGATCGAGGTACGGACCCTGCTCGAGCACGAAGACGCGGCAGCGCAGCTGCAGCGCGTCGTAGAGGTTGTCCACGCCCAGCTCGGCAAAGCGCTGCCAGGTCCAGTTCACGTTGTCACCGCAGCTTGACCAGCTGTTTGCCGAAGTTGCGGCCTTTGAGCAGGCCGAGGAAGGCCTCGGGCGCGCTCTGCAGGCCCGGGGCGATCGTTTCGCGGTACCTGATGCGGCCTGCGGCGACGCCCTCGCCGAGGGCCTTCAGCGCCGCGGGCCAAAGTGGCATGTGATCGGTCACGATGAAGCCTTGCAGCCTCAACCGCTGCGTGAGCAGCACGCGCGGGCTGCGGATCGGCATCGGCGCGCCGTCGTAGCCGGCAATCATGCCGCACAAGGCGATGCGGCCGAAGGCGTTCATGCGCGACAACACGACATCGAGGATCAGGCCGCCGACGTTCTCGAACAGGCCGTCCACGCCATTCGGAGCCGCGGCGTCCAGCTCGGCGGCAAGCGCGTCGAAGCCCTTGCCGTGATAGTCGATGCAGGCGTCGAAGCCAAGCTCGCCGCGCACGTAGGCGCACTTGGCGGCACCGCCCGCGATGCCGACGGTGCGGCAGCCACGTTCCTTGGCCAGTTGTCCCACGACGCCACCGACCGCACCGCTGGCGGCATCGACGAGGACCGTCTCGCCGGCCTTCGGTTCGATGATCGTGTCAAGCCCGATCCATGCAGTGACGCCCGGCATGCCCACCGCGCCCAGGTGGGCGGCCAGCGGCACCCGGGCGATGTCGACCTTGCGGATCGCGCCCTTGACGTTGGCATCGATCACCGAGCACTCCTGCCACCCGCCCTGGCAGACGACGGTCTCACCGATGGCGAAATCGGCGTGGCGCGACTGCACGATCTCGCCAGCCGTGCCACCGACCATCACCTCGCCCACCTCCACCGGCGCGGCGTAGTTCTTGGCCGCGTTCATTCGCATGCGCATGTAGGGGTCCAGGCTGAGCCAGTGATTGCGCACCAGCACCTGGCCATCGGCCAGCGGCGGTGTTTCCAGCGTCTCGAGCCGGAAATGCTCGAGGCCGGCCTCGCCCGTGGGGCGGGCAGCCAGCACGATGCGGCGGTTGTTCATGCGTCGGATCCCGGGCTGTGGGGCAGTGCCTTGAGGTGGCGACCCTTGGCAGGCAGCTTGCGCAGGTACTTGAACGTGCCGGTGGCGTGCGCGCACAGGTGGCGGTCGGCATCGAACACCGAGCCTTCGCAGAAGGCCATCGTCGTGCTGCGGTGGAGCAATCGTCCCTCGGCGACGAGGCGGCCCTCGGCCGGGCGCAGGAAACTGGTCTTCATCTCCACCGTCACGACGCCCGGTCCATGGCCCGGCTCGTGGGCGTGGATGCTGCGTGCCGCGTGCGCCATCGCCACGTCGAGCAGCGTCATCAGCACGCCGCCGTGTGCCACTTGCCAGGAATTCAGGTGCGCGGCCTCGAGGTCGACCCGCACCTCGGCGTGGCCGTCGGCGAAGCGATGCAACTCGAGGCCGAGCTGCTCGACGAAAGGAATGTGCAACGGGAACTTCAGCGGGGCCCGCGCCGTCATGTCACGCCCCCTGGTGCACCGCCGAGAGGCCGCCGTCGACGGCGAGGATCTGGCCGGTGATGTGCTTGCCCGCCTGCGAGCAGAACAGCAGCGCGGCGCCCTTGAGGTCGTCGTCGTCGCCGATGCGGCGCAAGGGCGCGGCCGCCGCGAGCCTGTCGACGCCCAATGCCGCGAGCGTGCCCTGGGTCATCTTGCTCGGGAAGAACCCCGGTGCCAGCGCGTTGACCGTGATGCCGTGCGGCCCCCATTCGCCGGCGAGCTGGCGCGTGAAGTTGACGACCGCGCCCTTGCTCGTCGCGTAGGCGATGAAGGCCATGTCGAGCGAACCCGCCAGGCCCGCGATCGAGGCGATGTTGAGGATGCGCCCGGTCCTGCGCGGCAGCATGCTGGCCTTGCCCACCGCCTGCGCGAACAGGAACAGGCTGCGGATGTTCAGGTTCATCACCTTGTCCCAGGCGTCGAGCGGGTGATCGGCCATCGGCGCACCCCAGGTGGCGCCGGCGTTGTTGACGAGGATGTCGAGGTGACCCGTGCGTTCCATCGCCTCGGCGACCACGCGGCGCACCTCGGCAGGATCGCTCGCGTCGGCCGCGATCCAGCGTGTGTCGATGCCCTTGTCCTGCAGCGATGCGGCCGCTTCCTCGAGGTCGCGCGCCTTGCGCGAGGTCAGGACGACCTTGGCGCCCGCCTCGCCCAGGCTCTCAGCGATCTGCAGGCCGAGGCCGCGCGAGCCGCCGGTGACGAGGGCGGTCTTGCCGGTGAGGTCGAACAGGTGCTGCACGGGAGTGCTCATGGATGGTCCTTGGAGGGCCGCTGGTGCGGCGTGGCAAATCTGCTCAGGGCTTCAGGCGCGAGCGCACGACGACGAGCACGATGCCGGCGACCACGGCGCCGGCTCCGCCCACCATCAACGTCCAGCCCAGCCCCACGTTGTGGTCTTCGGTGAACCAGCCCAGGCTGGCGGCGATGATGCCGCCGTAGATCAGCGCCCAGGCCAGAGTCTCGATGCGCGCAGCGCTCATGGTCAGAACCAGTCCTCTCTCATTTCGCGGCAGGTCGCGTCGCGAGTAGACACCACGGCGAGCCAGGCACCGATCTTCGGCAGCTCGTAGGCGAAGAAATAACGCATCGCCGCGCGCCGGCCCTTCGACGGGGCATCATCGGCGCGCGATGCGAGCGCGACGTCGAGCCAGATCCACGCCAGCACCGCATGGCCGAAGGCCTGCAGGTACGGCGTGGCATTGGCCAGCGCCTCTTCGGGCACACCGGTGGCCCACGCCGCCTTCGTGGCGGCACCGAGCGATTGCAGCGCGGCGGCCAGCGCGTGGGCCTTTTCGGCGAAGTCATCCGCATGGCCTGCGCGCTCGATCGTGTCGTTCATGCGCGAGGCCAGCAGTTTCAGGCCCGCACCGCCATCCGACACCACCTTGCGCCCGAGAAGGTCGAGCGCCTGGATGCCGTGCGTGCCCTCGTGGATCATGTTCAAGCGTTGGTCGCGCCAGTACTGCTCGACCGGGAAGTCGCGCGTGTAGCCGTAGCCGCCGTGGACCTGGATCGCGAGCGAATTGCCCTCGAGGCACCACTCGCTGGGCCAGCTCTTGGCGATCGGCGTGAGCAACTCGAGCAGCTGCGCGGCCTCGCGCGCAGCATGGCCGTCGCCGGTGTGTTGCTCGTCGACCAGGCGTGCGCAATACAGCTGCAGGGCCAGTGCCCCCTCGGCATAGGCCTTCTGCGCCAGCAGCATGCGCCTGACGTCGGCATGCTCGATGATCGCAACCTGCGGCTGCGATGCGTCCTTGCCGGCGCCGGTGATCGGCCGGCCCTGCGGCCGGCTCCTGGCGTAGTCGAGCGCGGCCTCGTAGCCGGCCATGCCGAGCATCGCGGCGGCCATGCCGACGCCGATGCGCGCCTCGTTCATCATGTGGAACATATAGCGCAGGCCTTCTCCCTCGCGGCCG
>JAOUIM010000168.1 GCA_029884035.1 Aquincola sp.
CGACCTCGACCTGTGCACACGCTGCAACGCCTGCATCGCGGTATGCCCCGAAGGCGCGATCGACTTCAGTTACCGCGTCGACCTGGCACGCTGCAAGAGCCATCGTGCCTGCGTGGCGGCCTGCGATGCGGCCGGCGCGATCGACTTCGAGCGTGCCGCGCGCGAAACGACGGAGAACTTCGACACCGTGCTCGACCTGCGCGCCGCACCGGCCTTCACGCAGCATGCGCCGCCGCAGGGCTACTTCCATGTCGGCAGCCATGACGAGCGCGCACTGTTCGACGCGGTGCTCGAGCTGCGCGATCTGGTGGGCGAGTTCGACAAGCCGAAGTTCTTCCACTACAAGCCCAAGCTGTGCGCGCACAGCCGCAACGAGCAGATCGGCTGCACCGCCTGCATCGACGTGTGCTCGGCGCGCGCAATCCGCAGCGACGCGACGCTCAAGGGCAAGGCGGCCGCTAAAATCCGAGGGCCCACGCCAGCCGCACCGACCGCCGGCGGCCAGGGCGGCGGCATCGTCGTCGAGCCGCACCTGTGTGTCGGCTGCGGTGCGTGCACCACGGTGTGCCCGAGCGGCGCGCTGGCGTACGCGACGCCGAACACGGTCGACCACGGCAAGCGGCTGCGCACGGTGCTCACTGCCTATCGGCACGCGGGCGGCCGCGATGCGGCCTTGCTCGTGCACAGCCATGGCAGGGGTGCGCAGTTGATCGAGGAGCTCGGCCGCGCCGCGCGGGTGGACGCCGGTGTGCGCGGCGTGCCGGCACGCGTGATCCCGCTGGCGGTGTGGCACACCGCCAGCGTGGGGCTGGACCTGTGGCTGTCGGCAGTCGCGCTGGGAGCCAACCAGGTCTGGGTGCTGTCGACCGACGAGGATGCGCCGGAGTACCGGCTCGCGCTGGCCGAGCAGATGGCCATCGGCCAGGCCATGCTCGCTGGTCTCGGTTTCGGTGGCACCCACTTCAGGCTGATCGAGGCGCGTGATGCGCGCGACCTCGCCACCCTGGACAGCGCGCTGCAGTCACCGCCTGCGCAAGGCGTTTCGCGGCCGGCGTCGCTGTCGCCGCAGGCCGACAAGCGAGCGACGCTCGACCTCGCGCTGGATCACCTGATCGGCGTGGCGCCGACGCAGCCGCTGCCCGAGGCGATCGCGCTGCCCAGGGCCGGTGCGCCGCTGGGCACGCTGATCGTGGACGCCGACAGGTGCACGCTGTGCCTGTCATGCGTCGGTGCGTGCCCGGAATCGGCTCTGGCCGACAACCCCGACAAGCCGCAGCTGCGCTTCGTCGAGAAGAACTGCGTGCAGTGCGGGCTGTGCGCCAAGACCTGCCCCGAGGACGCGATCCGGCTCGAGCCGCGCCTGTGGCTGGCCGAGGGGGGCAAGGCGCGCAAGGCGACGCGCGTGCTGAACGAATCCGAGCCCTACCACTGCATCAAGTGCGGCAAGCCGTTCGCCACCTTGAAGGGGATCGAGGCGATGATCAGCAAGGTCGGCAGCCACGCGGCGTTCGCCGGCGACGCGGCCCAGCGACTGCGCATGTGCAGCGACTGCCGTGTGGTCGACATCTTCAGCAACACGAACGAAGTCAAGATCACGGACCTTTGACATGAAGAGCGCCGATCTCCGAGCCTTGTCCTTCGCCACCGCCGACGACAGCGAGGAAATCGCGCGCGCCGAGCTCTACGGGCTGCTGTCACGGCTGTGGATCGCGGCGCCCGACGCGGAATTGCTCGGCCAGTTCGGTGTTGCCGTCACCGAGGCGCCGCAGCCCGGCGGCTATCTCGAGCTGCCTTGGCAGGCGCTTGTCGGCGCGATGCGCGCGACGACGCCACAGGCGGCTGCCGACGAGTACGAGGCCCTGTTCGGCGGCGTCGGCAAGCCCGAGATCCTCCTGTACGGCTCGTTCTACCTCAGTGGCTTCCTCAACGAGAAGCCGCTGGCCGCTCTGCGCACCGACCTGGCCGTGATTGGCCTGGCGCGCGACGAATCGCGCGGCGAGACCGAGGACCACGTCGCCTACGGGTTCGAGGTCATGCGCTACCTGATCGCCGGCGACGACGCCGCGGCGTGCAACCTGGAGCAGCAGCGCAAGTTCTTCCGCGCCCACCTGCAGCCCTGGGTCGAGAAGCTGGCCGACGCCGTCGAGGCCCATCCGCGCGCGCAGGTGTGGCGCGAGGTGGCCGCTTTCACGCGCGCGTTCATGCAGGTCGAGACGCAGGGGTTCGACATGCTCGAGGCGTGAAGCGGGCGCTCAGGTCCGCAGGCGCAGCGTGAACCGGGCACCGCATGCGCCATCGTCACGGTCCGCGGCAAACAGTTCGCCGCCGTAACGCTCGACGATGCTGCGGCTGATCCACAGCCCCAGCCCGGTGCCGTCCTTCTTGCGCGTGACGAAGGGTTTGAACAGGTCACGAAGCAGCTCGGGCCCGAGGCCCGGGCCGGTGTCGGTGACGGTGATTTCGATGTCTGCGTACTGCGTGTCGCGCGAGGCGAGATCGATGCGCCCACCGCCGGGCATCGCGTCGATCGCGTTGACGAGCAGGTTGACGAGCACCTGCTGCAGTTCCTGCCGGTTGAGCATCGGTCGCCGCGTCGCGGCGAGCCGTCGATCGAGCGTGATCTGCGTCTTGGCCAGCAGGTGGCCCACCAGCACCAGGCAGTCGTCGACGACGCGCGCGGTGTCGACCGCCTCGACATAGCCCGCGAATTCGGTGGGCCGTGCGAACTGCAGCAGCTTCGTGACGATCAGTCGCATCCGCTCGACCTGCTCGTCGAGCAGTTCGAATTCTTGGCGCACGTGCTGGCTGTCCGCGCCAAGCAACTCGCGCACGAGGTCCAGGTTGCCCTGGATCACCGCAATCGGGTTGTTCACCTCGTGCGCGATGCTGGCGGTGAGCTGGCCGATGGCGGCGAGTTTCTCCGATTGCACGAGTTGCTGCTGCGCTTCGGCGAGCTCGCGCGTGCGCGCCGCGACCTTTGCGTCGAGCTCACGCGTGTGCGCATCGACGGTGTCGAGCAGGCGGTCGAGGTGGCCGGCGAGCTGCCCGATCTCGTCGCCGCTGCCGGTGGTCCCCGCGCGCGCGCTGCGGTCGCCGGCCTCGACGCGCCGCACCGTCTCGGCCATGCGTTCGAGCGGCGCGAAGATGCTGCGCGCCAGCCGCAGCGAGAGCAGCGCGGCGGCGGCCATCATCCCCACCAGCAGCAGGCCGATGGCCAGCAGCATGCCGTACTTGACCCAGGTGAACGGACGTTCGAGGTAGCCGACGTACAGCATGCCCACGCGCTGGCCGCCGCCGTCGACCAGCGGCTGGTAGCCCGACACGTACCAGTCGTTGACGACGAAGGCGCGCCCGAGCCAGGGTGTCCCGGTTCCCAGCACCTGTTCGCGTACTTGCTGCGACACGCGCGTGCCGATCGCGCGGCTGCCGTCGGTGCGGTTTTCGTCGCCGACGAACAGGCGAACGTTGGTCGAGATCCGCACGTCGTCGAGGAACAGCGTGGCGGTGCCGCGGCTGCCGAAGGGCAGCGAGCCCTCGGGGTAGACGATCGAGTTGATGTGGTCGATGAACGCGAGATTGCGGTTGAGCAGCACGCCCGCATGCACGGTGCCGATCGGGCGCCCGTCGTCGCCCTGCACCGCGGCGCGGGCAACCAGGACCATCGCGCGGTCCTCCCGATCGCGGTCGCTGGGCGCGGCATTGCGCGTAGCCACCAGCGGTACCGGGACGCGGGTCGCCAGCGTGGGCGCCAGCCGCGCCCACTGCTCGGGGCTCAGCAATTCGACGCTGGCCCGGGTCGGCCGCACAGGCAGCGGCGAGCCGGCGGGCGAGCCCTTGCTCTCGGCAAGGCCTTCGGTGCTGGCGATCAGGCGGCCATCCCGATCGCGAAACTCGAAGAAGTCCAGCTGTTCACGGGACTTGTAGTCCAGCAGCAGGGCCGCGAGACGGCCCCTGTCGGCGAGCTCGCGCCGCAGCCCATGCGATTCGGCCACCATCGAGGCACTTGCGCCGACCTCGCCGAGCACGCGCTCGAAGTAGCCGTTGGCCACCGCGAGATCGGAGCGCACCTTGGTGACGAGCAGGCGGTCGAACGCGGCGTTGGCCCACAGCAGCATCACGATGCCCACCAGCGGCAGTGCCACCACGAGGGGCAGCAACACCATCGCCAGCAGCTTGCCGCGGATCGGCAGCCGCGCAAACCAGTTCAGAAGGCGCATGCGAGGCGTGGCAAGGCTGCGGCGCGTACGGTCACTGCCCTGCCCATTCGGCGACGCGGCGCTCCAGCGTGCGGCGCGAGATGCCCAGCAACTGCGCGGCGCGCGACTTGTCGCCCCCCACCGTGTCGAGCACGGCCTGGATGTGTAGCTTCTCGAGCGTGTGCAGATCGGTGGGCAGCGCGGTGCGCGCGCCGGCCACCTGGGGTGCCAGGCCGGGGTACAGCGCCGAGACGTTGATCGCGCCCAGGATCAGCGATCGCTCGATCAGGTTGCGAAGTTCCCGCACGTTGCCGGGCCAGTCGTACTGCGCCAGGTAGTCCAGTTCGTCGACCGTGATGTCGATCGGCTCGACGCCGAGCTGCGGCGCGAGCGTTGCGATGAAATGCTCGACCAGATCGGGGATGTCCTCCTTGTGCGAGCGCAATGGTGGCAGTGCGATCTCCACGACCTGCAGGCGGTAGTAGAGATCGGCGCGGAAGCGGCCGCGCGTGACATCATCGGCGAGCCGGCGGCTGCTGGCGGCGACGATGCGCACGTCCACCGGGATGCGCTGCTCGCCGCCGACCGGCCTGACTGCTTGCTCGTCGAGAACGCGCAGCAGCGCCGCCTGCACCGGCAGCGGCAACTCGCCCACCTCGTCGAGGAACAGGGTGCCGCCCTGCGCATAGACCAGCAGGCCGTCGCGGCCGCGCTCGCCCGCTGCGCCAAGCAGTTCGGACTCGAGGGTCGCGGGAGCAGCGCTCGCGCAGTGCAGCGGCACGAACGGGCCCGGGCGCTCGCTGAGCCGGTGCAGCCCCAGCGCGGCCAGTTCCTTGCCGGTGCCGGATTCGCCCGTCAGCAGGACGTTGCTCGGCGCGTCGGCGGCGCGCTGCAAAGCCTCGCGCAACGCGCTGACCGCGGCCGAACGTCCCACCAGGCCGTCGGCCGCCGGCGTGCGCTGCCGCAGCGCACGCCGAAGCAGCCAGTTCTCGCGCTTCAGACGTGCGCGCTCGAGGCTCTTCTCGAGCGCGTTGAGGATCTGCGTGACCCGAAACGGTTTGAGGATGAAGTCGCTCGCCCCGGCGCGCAGTGCCTCGATCGCGGTCTCGAGATCGGCGAACGCGGTGATCAGTACCACTTCGCTGGCCACACCGGCCTCGCGCAGCTCGCGCAACCAGGCGATCCCGCTCTTGCCGGGCAGCGCGATGTCGAGAACGACCAGGTCGAAACGGTGCCGGCGCAACAGGTCGTCGGCCTCCTCGGCGCTGCCCGCCGTGGCCACGTGGCCAACCCGGCTCGCGAGGGTGCGCTCCAGGAAGTGGCGCATGCCGGCCTCGTCATCGACCACCAGCACGGCAGCCAACGGCCAGCGCGGCGCGGTGCTCAGCGGGGCCTTGGTCTGGGACATGGAGCCATTGTCACCGCCGCGCACAAGCCCGGTGCCGGCGCGACAAGTTGTCGTAACCCGACTGGTAATGGCCCTGATTGTTCGGGCTGTGCCGGTAAAGGGTAATCGCGGAGGTCCTATGCAATGACCTGCATGGGCGCGTGTTCGTACCCGCCAGTCCTGTCCGGAGGTGATCCAGATGACCGACAAGCAGACCCCCTCGTTGAATCGGCGCCGCATGTTCGCGGCTGGCGGTACCGTGGGCGCCCTCGCGGCGGCGGCCGCAGTGCTGCCGATGTCGAAACAGGCGGCACCGCCCGAGCCCGTTGCCAAGCCCGCGCCCGAGAAAGGTGGCGGCTACCAGCTCACGGAGCACGTGCAGCAGTACTACAACACGGCACGGGTCTGAGGCGCGAGCCCGACCCCACCCTCTCGAATCCGTCCCGAGGAGTTCCCATGTTGCTCACCCGCAAGACCGTTGGTGCATCGACCACGCCGTCGTCCGCACTGGTTGCGAGCCTGGCGCGCGGCGTCGGCCGCGCGATCCCGACCATGGACCGGCGGGCGTTCCTGCGCCGCTCCGGCTTGGGCGTCGGCGCCGGCATCGCCGTGTCGCAGCTCACGCTGGTCAAGAAGGCCGAGGCGGCCGATGGCGCCAAGGTCTCCGGCGACAAGAAGGTCGAGGTCAAGCGCACGGTGTGCGGCCACTGCTCGGTGGGCTGCGCGATCGATGCGGTGGTGGAAAACGGCATCTGGGTGCGCCAGGAGCCGGTGTTCGATTCGCCGATCAACCTCGGCGCGCACTGTGCCAAGGGCGCGGCGGTTCGCGAGAACGGGCATGGCGAGTTCCGCCTCAGGACACCGATGAAGCTGGTCGACGGCAAGTACCAGAAGATCAGCTGGGACCAGGCGCTCGACGAGATCAGCGCCAAGATGCTGGACCTGAAGAAGACGAGCGGGCCGGATTCGGTGTTCGTCGTCGGCTCGTCCAAGCACAACAACGAGCAGTCCTATCTGCTGCGCAAGTGGATGACGCTGTGGGGCAGCAACAACTGCGACCACCAGGCGCGCATCTGCCACAGCACCACGGTGGCCGGCGTGGCCAATACCTGGGGCTACGGCGCGATGACGAACTCGTACAACGACATGCAGAACTCCAAGGCGGCGCTGTACATCGGCAGCAACGCCGCCGAGGCGCACCCGGTGTCGTTGCTGCACATGCTGCACGCCAAGGAGAATGGCTGCAAGATGATCGTGGTCGACCCGCGCTTCACGCGCACGGCGGCCAAGGCCGACGAGTTCGTGCGCCTGCGTTCGGGCACGGACATCCCCTTCCTGTTCGGCGTCCTGTACCACGTGTTCAAGAACGGCTGGGAGGACAAGCAGTACATCGCGGACCGTGTCTACGGCATGGACAAGGTTCGCGAGGATGTGCTGGCCAAATGGACGCCCGACAAGGTGCAGGAGGCCTGCGGCGTCGACGAGGCCACGACGCTGAAGGTGGCCAAGATCATGGCCGAGAACCGCCCGAGCACGATCGTCTGGTGCATGGGCCAGACGCAGCACACCATCGGCAACGCGATGGTGCGCGCGTCGTGCCTGCTGCAGCTCGCTCTGGGCAACATCGGCAAGTCGGGCGGCGGTGCGAACATCTTCCGTGGCCACGACAACGTGCAGGGTGCAACGGACGTCGGTCCGAACCCCGACTCGCTGCCGGGCTACTACGGCATCGCCGAAGGCTCGTTCAAGCACTTCGCGGCCACCTGGGGTGTGGATTTCGAGTGGATCAAGAAGCAGTACGCCCCAGGGATGATGACCAAGCCGGGGATCACGGTGTCGCGCTGGATCGACGGCGTCCTCGAGAAGAACGAGCTGATCGACCAGG
>JAOUIM010000169.1 GCA_029884035.1 Aquincola sp.
CACGGCCTGCACGAGTCGCGGGTCCCTGAATTGCAGCGGCGACACGTTGACCGCCACCGACAGGCGGTGACCTGCACGCTGCCACCGCTGGGCGTCGACGCAGGCGGTGCGCAGCACCCACTCGCCGATCGACACGATCAGGCCGTTCTGCTCGGCCAGCGCAATGAAGTCCAGCGGTCCGATCAGTCCGTGCACAGGGTGGGTCCAGCGGATCAGCGCCTCGACCGACACCACGCGCTGGGTGAGCACATCGAGCTGCGGCTGATAGACCAGATGGAACTCGCCGCGATCGAGCGCCAGGCGCAGGCTGCTGCTCAGCTCCAGCCGACCCTTGGCCTGCTCGGTCAGTGCTGGTCGATAGAACTGCCCGTTGTCGCGCCCCATCTGCTTGGCGTGGTACATCGCCGTGTCGGCATGCTCGAGCAGGGCGGTGGCGTCCCCGCCATCCTCCGGGAACAGCGCGATGCCGATGCTGGCGGTGAGCAGCACGTCGCCGCCGCTGACCTGGTAGGGCTCGCGCATCTGCGCATGGATCCGGTCGGCGACGGTCATCACGTCCTCGGGCCGCTCGACATCGACGATCAGGGCGGTGAACTCATCGCCGCCCAGCCGTGCCAGCTCGATGTTGGACGCCTGCTCGGTACCGCGCGAGACCACGTCCGATGCACGCAGCGCGTGTGTCAGGCGGTCGGCCGCCTGCTTCAGGACCTGGTCGCCCGCGAAATGGCCCAGGCTGTCGTTGACGACCTTGAAGCCATCGAGGTCCATGAACAGCACGGCCAGCCGGCGCCCGCCGCGTTGCGCGCGCTGGACTTCGCGGCCCAGCCGCTCGAGAAACGAGCGCCGGTTGGGCAGGCCCGTCAGGCTGTCGAAGTGGGCCAGGTGGGCGATGCGGTTCTCAGCCTCCTTGCGTTCGGTGATGTCGCGCGACAGCACGATGAATCGCGGCTTCTGGCCGGCCGCGGTGGCCTTGCGCGAGACCGACAACTCGAACCAGCGCGTGCCCACCGGCAGCTGCAGCTCGAACTGATGGCCGCTCGACGAACCCTGCGTGAGGGCGGCCTGCAGCGCGGCCATGCAAACCGCCGCCACAGCGGGCGGCAGCACCTCGGCGACAGTCTTGCCGATGAAGTCTGCGGGCGGCGCCGCCAGCAGTTCCGAGTGTGGCGAGTGGTAATCGATGTAGGTGCCGTCGATGTCGAGCTCGAAGAGCAGATCGGGAATGGCGTTGAGGATGGCCGCATTGCGAGCCTCGGCCAATTGCAGGTCGCGCAGATCCTGCGCTGCCCGCAGCAGGTAACGCACACGGTGGCCGATCAGCGCCCACTGGATCGGTTTGGCGATGAAGTCGGTGGCGCCCGCGTCGTAGGCGCGCTCGATCGACTGCAGATCGTTGATGCCGGTGACCATCACGATCGGCAACTGCTCGCCGGCCTTCGCCCGCAGTCGCGCGCAGACCTCGTGGCCGTCGAGGCCCGGCATGTCCACGTCGAGCATCACCATGTCGGCTGGCTCTTCGCAGAAGATGGCCAGGGCCTGCTCGCCGTCACAGGCCAGGCGCACGTCGAATCCGGCCTTGACCAGCGCGGCGCGCATCAGCACGCGCGCCATCTCGTCGTCGTCGACGACCAGCACCGTCGCCGCGCGCGCCGTCATGTCGCTTCCTCGAGCACTTCGCGCAAGGCCGCCATCGCTCGATCGTGCTCGATGACGACGGTGTCGGACAACGCGCGTGCGTCGTCGATTCTCGCCTCGCGGCCCAACTTCTCGAGCTCGCGCATGACGAGCGACAGGCTTTCGGCACCCACGTTGGCCGCGCTCGACTTGAGCGTATGGGCAACTCGTCCGACCGCCGTGCCGTCGCCATCGTCGATGGCGCGGCGCAACTGGGCCATCGCCACCGGCGTCGACTCCAGGAACATGCCCAGGAGTTGCTTGGCCAGATCGTCGCCCCCGTCGGGATCGATGTCGCGCAGGCTTTCGAGCGTCTCCCGGTTGAGGGTTTGCGCCGTGCCGTCGAGCGCCATCGACCCGGTCGTTCTCGGGGCTTCGACGACGGGGGCGACATGCGAGGCCGGCAGCCAGCGCCGCACGGTGGCGCTCAACTGCGCCAGCGAGTAGGGCTTGGCCAGGAAGTCATCCATGCCGGCGCGCAGGCAACGGGTCTCATCGCCCTGCATGTTGTTGGCGGTCAGGGCGACGATCGGCACGCGCGGCCCGCAGCCGCTGGGCAGGCGGCGGATCGCCCCGGTGGCGTCGAAGCCGTCCATCACGGGCATCTGGCAATCCATCAGCACCAGGTCGAAGGCTTGCCCTCGCACAAGGTCCAGCGCTTCCCGGCCGTGATTGGCCACCGTGATGTTCAGGCCGAGCTTGAGCAGCATGGCGCGCGCCACGCCCTGGTTGATCGGGTTGTCTTCGACCAGCAACACCGAGCCGCGCAAAGGCGGCGCAGCCGGCTCCAGCGGCATGGCCGCGCTGTCGATGTCCGCGCCGCTGCCTGCCGTCAACATCTTGGCGACGACGCGGCGCAGGTCGGAGCGCCGGATCGGCTTGTTGATGTAGCGCAGGATGCCGGCCTCGCGCAACTCCTGCTGGTCGGGCTGGGCGCAGGTGGAGGTCAGCACCATCGAGCGCAGTCCGTCGCAAGCGGGCTGTGCCTTGATCGCACGCGCCAGTTGCAGGCCGTCCATCACCGGCATGTGCATGTCGAGGATCGCAAGCTGGTACGGTGCGCCGGCGGCGAGCGCCCGGGCGATGGCCGTCAGCGCCTCGTCGCCGCTGGCCACGCAGGTGACCTGCATCTTCCAGGACTGAAGCTGCTGTTGCAGGATCTCGCGATTGGCCGCGTTGTCGTCGACCACGAGCACCCGCGTGCCCCACAACACCTGCAGCGGCACCGGATCGGTGAGCGGCGCGTCGGAGGTCGGCAGCTGAAGGTCGACGGTGAAGGTGGAGCCGCGTCCGACCTCGCTGTCGACGCCGACGCGTCCCCCCATCATGGTGACCAGTCGTTGGCAGATCGCCAGGCCGAGGCCGGTACCGCCGTAGCGGCGGGTCGTGGAACCGTCGGCCTGCGAGAACTTCTCGAAGATCTTGCCCCGGGCCTCGGGCGCAATGCCGATTCCGGTGTCCTCGACGCGGAGTCTGACCTGCATCGCACCATCGGCCACGCCCTGCTGCGTCACGCGCACGATGACCTGACCCCGCTCCGTGAACTTGATCGCGTTGCCGATCAGGTTGGAGACCACCTGGCGCAGACGGAACGGGTCGCCGCGCAGCCCCCAAGGGGCATCGGGCGGCGTGAACTGCGCCGCCAGTTCGAGGCCCTTGTCGTCGGCCGGCTGCGCGAACATCGCCAGCGCGTCCTCGACCAGTTCGACCAGGTTGAAGTCCACCGACTCGAGCACCAGATGCCCGGACTCGATCTTCGAGAAATCGAGGATGTCGTTGATGACACCCAGCAGGTGCTGGCCCGAGGACTGCACGGCCGTGGCCCAGGCGCGTTGCGGCGGCGTCAGCGCGCTGTGCAACAGCAACTCGTTCATGCCCAGAACGCCATTCATCGGCGTGCGGATCTCGTGGCTCATCGTCGCCAGGAACTCGCTCTTGGCGCGGCTGGCCGCTTCGGCGGCGTCCTTGGCTCGCACCAGTTCGACCGTGCGTGCCGCGACTTCGTCCTCCAGATGCTCGCGATACGCGGCCAGGCTGGCGTCACGCTGCTGGATCTGCCCGAGCATGTCATTGAAGCCCAGCGCCAGGTGATTGAGCTCCGTGATGTGGCTGGGCCGTGCCCTCACGGCGTAGTCGGCGTTGCGGGAGATTCGCTCCATCAGGCCATCGAGGTCGGCCAGTGGCTCGAGGATCGAGGCGTTCAGCCGCTCGAGCAGCAAACGGCTGGCCGCCAACGCCAACAGCGCAGCACCGGCCAGTGCCGCCAGCTGCCACAAGGTCCGCCGGTACAGCCCGTCGAGCGACACGGTCATTTGCAGCACGCCCCGACTCTCGCCCTCGACGACCACTGGCTGGACGACTTCGACGTGGTCCAGCGACACCGAGCGCGACTCCGCGACCGCCGGCATCGGTTGACCGGCAACGGCGTGTCCCGGGCGCGTGTAGCGGGCGAACACCTGTCCGCTCGCCGTGTAGAGCCTCGCGTCGTCCAGCTGCGGCAGATTGCGCAGGGGTTGCATCAGCTCCTGCGCAGATTTCGCGTCCTGGAACATCAACGGGGCCCCCGCATTCTCGGCCAGCACCTTGGCCTGCAGCCGCGTCGAGTCGATCAGCGACAGCAGGCCGAGTGTGAAGCTGCTGACCACGACGACCAGCGCCACGATGGCCAGTGCGGCCCCCAGCGTGATGCGATTGACGTGGCGCAGCCGCCCGGCCAGCGAGCGTTCTCCCGGCGCCGCACTCACTGGATCACCTCCGTGGCCAGACGCAGCAGTTTCGAGCTCAGATTGACCTTGGCAGCGCGTGCCGCACGCAGATTGGCCTCGAAGCTGACCTTGTTCTGCGTGACCGCCATGTTCAGCGCCACGCCCTGGCGGGCAGCGCCCGGGCTGTCCGCCACGGTGAGCACGGCTTGGCCGTCGACAGCCTCGAGCACCCGCGCCAGCTGGCCCGCGGCCGACGGCGCGATGAAGACGATCTGGCAAGCCTTCAGGGCGTCGATGCCCGTCTTGTGCTGCACGGCCAGACTGCGCGTGCCGACGGCCTTGCCCTGCAATCCATCGAGCTCGCCACCGAAGGGGTCGGCCCCGAAGACACACAGGCGCAACGTGCCACCGACGTCGGCCGGCCACTCGGTAAAGAGCGCAAAGTTGTACAGGAAGGCCGCCTTCAGCCGGTATTCGGGCAGATCGTCGGCTGCGCGTGCAGCGGAGGCACCCATGCCGAGCGCGACCGCCAAGAGGCACAGCACGGCACGGACCCTAGCGGCCATGACGCTCTCCGCCCAGCTCGGTCGCCGTGCTGCGCATCGAGGTGATCTCGAGCCGCAGCAATTGCTCCAGCGGCAGCTGCAGCAGCCGCGCGAGGCTGATCGGGTAGGCCGCCGTCGGCGCGCACAGTGCAAGCGCCGCCAACGCCGCGCCCAGCGCGCGGCGCGGCGCATCGGAGCGAAGCCAGCGCGTCATCGCTGCCTCAGAAGCGGTAGCCGATCGCCACGCGCGCGCTGCGGCCATCCTGCTCGAGCGCGTTCTGCCAGTTGGTGTCGGCGCCCGGGTGCGCATAACGCTTGTCGAACAGGTTCTGGATCCCCAGCGACAGTTCGAGCCCCTTGGCCAGCGCCTCGGTGCTCAGGTGCAGGTTCGACACTACGAAGCTGCCCAGCTTGCTGCCGTCCAGCGTCAGGCGCTGGCTGTCGTAGCGCAGCTCGTAGCCGGCTCGCAGGCCTGCCCAAGGCAGCGGCGCCGACAGGTTCAGCTTGCCAAGCAGCTGGGGCGAGTTCAGCAGTCCACCGCCGCTGGCGTAGGCCACGTCCTGCACCGACACGCTGCCGCGCAGGCGGGCGCCTGTGGCCCAGGTCTTGTCGGCCGACAACTCCAGCCCCCGCGCCTTGACCTTCTCGCCAGACTGGTACTGCGTCAGGCCGCTCACCGGGTCGATGCCAAGCGTGACGATGTCGCGCATCGTCCATTCGTAGACCGAACCACGCAACGCGAGGTCGGAGCCGATGCGGTGATCGGCCACCACTTCGAGCGTGTCGATGCGCTCGCCGTCCAGCGACGGATTGCTCACTTGCGAGAAGACATCGTCGTACTGGCTCTCATAGACGTTCGGGGCGCGGTGCGCGCGACCCACCAGCGCCTTGAGCGTGGTGGCCGGCGTGGGCTGCCAGATGAGGGCGGCACGCGGGCTCGACTTGGTGCCGGTGATGTTGTTGCGGTCGACGCGATAGCCCAGCGTGGCCGTCAGCGTCGCACCGACGCGCCATTCGTCCTGGGCGTAGACGCCGACGCGGTAGCCCGATCGTGCGATCCTGAAACTGTTGGCAGGATCGGCCAGGTCGTTCACCGACTGATCGGTGCGCACGTTGTCCTGCGCCTCGATTCCCAGCATCAGCTTGTGGTCGGCGACGGCGGTGGACAGCAGGCGCCACTCGGTACCGCGCAAGTCACCCTCGGCCGGAAACGCAACCAGGGCGCCGTCGTAGCTGAACGTGCCGTCGTAGCGATAGCGGCCGGCGAACAGCCGCCCCGAGACATGCAGCGTGTCACCCGCAAAGCTGTCCTGGTACTGCAACTGCACCAGACCGTAGCTGTCATGTTGGTAGTAGCCCGGCACCAGGGGATCGTTGAAGTACGCCGCCGTCGGGTCCTTCTTGCCGCGATCGCCGTACACGACGTCGAAAGCCCAGGCGCCTCTGCCGATGCGCGCGTAGAACTCGCGGTCGCGCTCGGCGTCCAGGCCGAAAGCCACGCCGGAGATGCCGGTCGAGCCGTAGTCGAAGAAGCGGTCCTCGCCGCGCGAGTGCAGGCCGGAAGCCGAAAACACGACATCGACGCCGTTGTCCATCCGCTTGCCCCAGCTTGCACGCCCTTCGCGAAGGCGTTGAGGGTGTTGCGCCGCTGCAGCCAACTCGACACCGTCGAGGTCGTAGCCGTTGCGCGTGATCACGTTGACGACGCCGAACATCGCGTTTTGGCCGTACACGGCGCCGCCGGGGCCGGGGATGAACTCGATGCGCTCGACAAGCGCCATGTCGAGCGGGAAGTCGTGGCCCACCGGTCCGCCGTCGTAGACCGGGTCGTTGACGCGGTTGCCGTTGATCGTGATCAGCACGCGGGCCGTCAGGTCGCCCGGCAGGCCGAAGCCACGCGTGCCAAGATAGGTGTATTGGCGGTCGTAGGTCGTGTGGATGCCCGGCAGGCTGGCCAGCGCGTCGGCCAGCGTTCGCCAGCCGAAGGCCTGGATCTCGCCACGGGTGATCACGCTCACCGCCGCAGCGACCTCGCTCTGCTTCTGCTCGTACTTCGAGGCGCCGACGACGGTGACTTCGAGCAACTGCTCGAGGCTCAGCGCCGTCAGGTCGGTCGCTGCCTGTGCGGCGACCGCAAAGGCGCCCGATACCGCCAAGCTGATCACATTGCGCGGGCAACAGCGCCCCGATCTCGAGGGGTGCCTGCGAGAGAGCGACTTCGATGTTGTCATGGCCAGACTCGGTGGAGATCCATTCGGGGCCGGTCTTGCTGACGGTCGCAGTCCCCGCTTGTCTGCACATGGAAACGCCAGCACCCGGTACCAGGGATTTTCGGCACGGCGCTCCGCCCCCTGTAGTGCAAAGAGCGCATGTCGACAGGCGCACTCGCGGCGCCACGGCCGCTCGTGACGGAGTTCTCGTGCGCGCGTCGCGCGCGGCTCAATGCGCGTGGACTTGAGTCGGCGCGGCCGACAGCATCTGCAGCGTGCCCGCGGCCTTTCCCTTGCCGGCGCGTGCCGG
>JAOUIM010000170.1 GCA_029884035.1 Aquincola sp.
ACGGCGCTGTCGGGCTTCCTGCGCCGCTGGCCGGAAAGCGGCTATGCCGACTCGGCGCGCTTCTGGCTCGGCAATGCGTACTATGGCAAGCGCGATCTGAAGGAGTCCATTGCCGCGTTCCGTGCGTTCATTGCCGCGGCGCCGCCGGACAATGTGCGTGTGCCGGAGGCCATGCTGGCCATCGCCAGCGCGCAGACCGAGGCCAAGGACCGCACCGGTGCTCGCGCGACGCTCAACGAGCTGCTGAAGAAGTACCCTGACTCGGAGGCCGCGCAGGCGGGCAAGGAACGCCTGGCTGCGCTCAAGTAGCCCACTCCTAGAATCGGCCCCATGCAAGACACCGACATGGGGGCGCTGGCCTCGCAGGTGCTTTGGGCCGCGTTCGGCCTGGCCGTCTTGTTCGGCGCGATCGCGCAGCGCACGCATTTCTGCACCATGGGCGCAGTGGCCGACATCGTCAGCTTCGGCGACTGGTCGCGCATGCGCATGTGGGCGCTGGCGATCGGCGTGGCGATGATCGGATTCAACACGATGGTGGCGCTGGGCTGGGTCGACGCCGGCAAGAGCATCTATGGCGCGCCGCGCCTGACATGGCTGTCGGCTGCGGCGGGTGGCCTGATGTTCGGCTTCGGCATGGTGCTCGCCTCGGGTTGCGGCAGCAAGACGCTGGTGCGGATCGGGGCTGGCAACCTCAAGTCGGTCGTGGTGTTCGTGGTCCTCGGTGTGGCGGCTTTCGCAACCCTGAAGGGCATCACCGCGGTGGCGCGCGCGGCCACGGTCGACCGGGTCGCGGTCGAGCTGGCGGGCGGCCAGGACCTGCCCGCGCTCGTCGCGCGCGGATTCGGCCTGTCGAAGGGTCTGGTGGCGCACCTGCTCAGTGTGCTGCTGGGCGGGGGCCTGATCGCGTGGGCGCTGGCGCGTGCCCAGGGCCGCTCCGCGGACGTGCTGCTGGGCGGCATGGGCATCGGCGCAGTGATCGTCGCCATGTGGTGGGTGTCGGGTCGCCTGGGCCACGTGGGTGAGGACCCGCGCACGCTGCAGGAAGCGTTCGTCGCCACCAACTCGCAACGCATGGAGTCGCTGTCGTTCGTCGCACCGGTGGCCTACGCCATCGACTGGCTGCTGTTCTTCAGCGACAGGAGCAAGGTGCTGACGATCGGCATCGTCAGCACCGTCGGCGTGGTGCTCGGCTCGGCGCTGGTGGCCTTGGCCTCGCGCAACTTCCGATGGGAGGGGTTCGCGGGTGCCGAGGACACGGCCAATCACCTGGGGGGCGCCGTGCTGATGGGTGTGGGCGGCGTGACCGCGCTCGGTTGCACGGTCGGGCAGGGACTGTCGGGCGTGTCGACCCTCGCCATCGGCAGCTTCATCGCGCTGGGGGGCATCATCGCAGGTGCGGTGCTCGCGCTGAAGTACCAGGTGTGGCGACTCGGGCGCATGGCGTAGATGTCGACTCCAACTTCGCTGTGTTCGCATCCTCCGCGGGACGATCAGTCCACGGCGGTCGGCCCGCTGCTGGCCTGAGATGCGCGCGACGGTTTCCGAGCCTCTCGCGCCCGACCTCGAACGCCGGTTCGCTGGGCTGCGGCGCCTGTACGGCGACGCGGGGTACGAGCGCGTGCGTGTGGCGCGCGTGGCCATCGTCGGTGCAGGCGGCGTCGGCTCGTGGGCAGCCGAGGCGCTCGCGCGCAGCGGTGTCGCCGAGTTGACGCTGATCGACCTCGATCACGTCGCCGAATCGAACATCAACCGCCAGGTGCAGGCGCTGGGCGCGACGCTGGGGATGGCCAAGGTCTGGGCGCTGGCCGAGCGCATCGCCGACATCCACCCAGGATGCGTCGTGCATTGCGTCGAGGAGTTTGCCGCTCCCGAGAACTGGCCAGGCCTGCTTCCGGCACCGGTGGACGTGGTGATCGACGCCTGCGACCAGGTTCGCGCCAAGTTCGCGCTGGCCGCGTGGGCGCTGGCTGGCCGCACGCCCTTCGTCTGTGTCGGTGCTGCCGGCGGCAAACAACTGGCCCAGCGTGTCGACGTCGACGATCTCGCGCAGGTCACGCACGACCCGTTGCTTGCATCATTGCGCCAGCGCTTGCGCCGCGAAGCGGGCGCCGCGCGGCAAGGGGTCGTTGGACTGCGCTGCGTCTACTCGCGCGAGAGCGTGCGCCTGCCCGATGCGGCCGGGTGTGATGTGTCCGATGGCGCCGTCGAGGCCAATCTGAACTGCCACGGCTACGGCTCGAGCGTGACCGTCACGGCGACTTTCGGACTGGCCGCCGCAGGCGAGGCAATCCAGCAAGTGCTGGCGGCGGCCGAGCGGCAATCACGCAAAACGGTGTCGCTATAATTCGCCGCTCTACCGGGGGGTCGTTAGCTCAGTCGGTAGAGCAGCGGACTTTTAATCCGTTGGTCGCAGGTTCGAATCCTGCACGACCCACCATCGGATCCGAAGTCCGGTGCACGTTCAGGGCTCTTAGCTCAGCTGGTAGAGCAGCGGACTCTTAATCCGTTGGTCGTAGGTTCGAATCCTACAGGGCCCACCAATTCAATCAACGGCCCGGCAGCAATGCCGGGCCGTGTTCCATTGCCAGGCGCGGTGCGCGCGCATGCGCCGCGCCGGCATGACGAGTTTCGCTTCGGCAGGCCACGATGCGGCCATGGCGCCGCGGCAACGAAACGCTGTGCGCAGCGGAACGACGTGTGCCTGGTGATCCAACGAAATCTGCGCGTGCTTGGCGCACTTCGATGCCGGCGATGTGGTGTCTGACGAGTCATGCGGCCTGTTCAAGGGAAATCCCTAGGGCATGTGATAAATGCAGCAGGCGAACGTCCAAATCGCGCCCCCAATTGCGGGGCTTTCATGCGCGGCGCTGGACAGGAGTGGATTTGTGACTATATGATAACTGCGTCGCCAACGTTTCGAACCTCCAGGGCGCGGGCGGCATAGGAGCATTGTTCATTGACGGGGCCTTCGTGGCCCCGTTTTTTTCGCCTGCATCCCTCCCTACAATCGGTCCCGATGCACGTGGCTGTGGCTTTGCTCATCATGGTCTGCGCGTCGGGCCACGCGACGCGGTCCGAGTCATGAGCAGCCACGCAGGCGCGCTCTGGAGGCGCATTCGCGCGGCATGCAGCGAGCGCTGGCGCGCAATGACTTCGCGCAGCGAACCGGCTTTCCTTCACTCGCTCGGGTCCGAACTCGTCGAGCATCGCCAGTGGGCCGATCGCGTGGTGGTCCTGGCCTATGCCACGGTGACAGGCCTGGCTGTCGTGGGCTTCACGCTGCTGTCGGAGCTGGCCTCGCACGCGGCGGCCACGGTCCGGGCGATCGGAAGCGTCGGGCTGTGGGCGATGCTGGTGTGGACACCGGCACTGACGGTGGCCATCCTGTGGTGGACGCGCCGCTTTGCGCCGGGCACCGCCGGCTCCGGCATTCCCCAGGTCGTTCGGGCGCTGGACGAGGTGGAAGGCTCGGTCGCGCGCCGCGTTCTCGTGTCGCCGCGCGTGGCGATCGAAAAGATCTGTCTGGTCTCCGGCGGCTTGCTGGCCGGACTGTCGATTGGTCGCGAGGGCCCTACCGTACAAGTGGGCGCGGGCATCATGGTGCATGCTCGCCATTGGTTGTCGCCGCGCTCGCGCATCGACGAGCACGATCTCATGGTTGCCGGCGCGGCAGCGGGGATTGCGGCAGCGTTCAATACGCCGCTGGGCGGCATCGTGTTCGCGCTGGAGCAACTCACGCGGCGCCGCGGAATCGTGCACAGCACGCTCGTGATCGCTGCGATCGTGCTTGCGGGCCTGGTCGCGGTGGCGGTGTTCGGCAATGAAACCTACTTCGGCCGCCTGGGCGTGCAGTCGCTGTCGTGGTCGATGCTGGGCCCGGGTCTTCTGGTGGCGCTGGTGTGTGGCGTGGCCGGAGGCTTGTTTGCGCGCCTGCTCGTGACCAGTGCGCGCGGCGGGGCAGGGCGTCTCGATGCCTGGCGGCGTGCGCATCCGTTTCGCTTTGCGGCTGCGTGTGCTGCAGCCGTGGCCGTGATCGGTCTGGTGACTGCGGGTCAGACCGCTGGCGCCGGGTATGCGCCCACGCGCGCATTGCTCGAGGGGCAGTCGGACATGCCGGGCATCTACACGTTGCTGAAATTCTGTGCGACGTGGCTGTCCGCCTGGACAGGCGTTCCGGCTGGCGTGTTCGCGCCCTCGCTTGCGATCGGTGCGGGCATCGGCCACGACGTTGCAACGTGGACCGGGGTCGGCCGGGAAGCTGCGATTCCGCTGATCGCGCTGGGCATGGTGGGCTTCCTCGCGGCATCGACGCAGGGGCCGATCACGGCCTTCATCATCGTGATGGAGATGGTGGCCGGCCAGTCGATGGTATTGAGCCTGATGGCCTGCGCGATGGTGTCGGCCGGCGTGTCGCGCCTGCTTTCGCCGCCGATGTACAACGAACTGGCCTCGCTGCTGGTGCCGCCGGAACCGCGCCCGCCCGCTCCCCAGCAACCCGCTGACGCGCAGACCGTGGCGCGTCCGTGACTCGCTCGCGCAGCGAGCGGGGGCGACATTCCGACACGGAGCCGGGGCGGCACGACGGGCGCGAACGCCGCAAAAGCATAGCTACAAATATATAGGCTAGACTTTGCGCCATAATCCGCGGCCCTTCGATGGCTGCACACTGTCATGCAGAGGAGGCCGAATGAACGACTTGTGGAGTTGGGTGCCGTGGTCCACGCTCGGCCCGCCTGACGTGCCGGTGCTGCTCGCAGCGGTTGTCGTGGCTGGCGCGATCGCGGGGGAGTTGATCGCGCGCACGACGCGCCTGCCGCGGGTGGTCGGCTACACGCTGGCGGGCTGGGCGGCTGCATTGGGCGGCTTCGGCGTCACGCTTCCGCTGAATCCCACCGCCCGCCTGTTGATCGACATGGCGCTGGCTCTGCTGCTGTTCGAGATCGGCAGCCGCGTGCGTCTGCGCTGGCTGCGTCACAACCCGGGCCTGCTGGCCACCAGCGTGCTTGAGTCGCTGGCGGCCGGCGTCGCGGTCTATCTTGCGCTGGTGTTCATCGGTCAGCCGTCGCTCGTCGCCGGCGCCTGTGCCGTGCTCGCGATTCCGGCGTCCGCGGCGGTGGCCGGGCGCGTCGCCCAGGAGATCCGCGCCGAGGGCCAGGTGACCCAGCGCATGGGCTACCTGACTGCGCTGAACACGTTGTACGGTGTTCTCGCGCTGGTTGTCCTCAAGGGATGGATCGAGACCGAACGCGCACCAGACCTGCTGGTTGCGGCGCACGCGCTGCTGGTGTCGTCGATCGGCGCGCTCCTGCTTGCCGCACTGCTCGGGCTCGCGGTGTCGCTGGCCGCGCGTCGGCTCGACCTCCGCCAGGAAGGCCCGGCACTGCTGGTGCTGGGACTGGTGCTGCTCGCGGTGAGCGCGGCGCGCTGGATGGGCGTGTCCACGCTGCTGGTGCCGCTGCTGGCCGGAATGCTGCTGCGCAACGTCAGTGACCGCGCGTGGTCGTGGCCACGGCATTTCGGCACTGCCGGCGGGCTTCTCGTGCTGCTGCTGTTCGTGATGGTGGGATCGGCGTGGTCGCCCGCGCTGCTCGTCGCCGGGGGCGCTGCCGCACTCGCGCTGCTGGCGGCGCGCGCACTGGCCAAGGCACTGGTCGTGTGGCTGCTCAGCCGCTGGTCGCAACTGAGCCTGAAGAAGGGCATCGCACTGTCGATGACACTGACGCCGCTGTCGGCCACGGCCCTGGTGATGCTCAGTGAACTCGAGCGCGCAGACCCGGCCTTCGGTGCCGGCCTCGCGCCCATCGTGCTGACGGCAGTCGCCCTTGTCGAACTGATCGGGCCGGTCGCGGTGCTGGTGGCGCTGCGCTTTGCCGGCGAAGTGGCCAGCGAGGCACCCGCGCCGGCCAAGGAGCCGACATGAGCCTCGGACACTTTGCCGACTCGCGCGCGCTGACGCTCGGTGTCGAGCTGGAGCTGCAGATCGTCAACACGCAGGACTATGACCTTGCGCCACACGCAAGCGACCTGATGCGACTGATGAAGGGCAAGAAGCTTCCAGGCGACGTGAAACCGGAGATCACGAGCAGCATGATCGAGCTGTCGACCGGCGTGTGCGATGGATCCGCGCAGGCACTGGCGCAATTGCGCGAGATCCGCGACGTCCTGCTCGACGCGGCGCAGCGCCTTGAGATTGGTCTGTGCGGCGGCGGCACGCACCCGTTCCAGCACTGGAAACGTCAGCGCATCTACGCCACACCGCGCTTTCACCACATCTCCGAGCTATACGGCTACCTGTCCAAGCAGTTCACGATCTTCGGCCAGCACGTTCACGTGGGGTGCCCCGGACCCGACCAGGCGCTGGTCCTGCTGCACGGCCTGAGCCGCTACATTCCGCATCTGATCGCGCTGGCGGCGGCCTCGCCTTTCGTGCAGGGCGAGGACACCGGCTTCGATTCGGCACGGTTGAACTCTGTGTTTGCGTTTCCGCTGTCGGGCCGCGCGCCGTTCGTCCAGACGTGGGCCGAGTTCGAGGCTTTCTACGCCAAGATGACGCGCACGGGCGTCGTCGCCAGCATGAAGGATTTTTACTGGGACATCCGGCCCAAGCCCGAGTTCGGAACGATCGAGGTGCGCGTTCTCGACACGCCGCTGACGGTCGAGAAGGCCGCCGCGCTGGCAGGGTTGATCCAGTGCATCGCTCGCTGGTTGCGAGTCGAGCGGCCCTTCGACCTGAGCGAAGACGATTACCTGGCCTACACGTTCAACCGCTTCCAGGCCTGCCGCTTCGGGCTCGACGGCACCTACGTCGACCCGACGTCCGGCGAGCACCGCGTGCTGCGCGACGACCTGGTCGCGCTGATCGACAAGCTCGAGGTCCACGCGATGGAACTGCGCGCCGAGGACGCGCTGTTGTTGCTGCGCAGCGAGATCACGACCAGCGGCAACGATGCCGGTTGGCTGCGAGCGCTGTACGAGCGCGAGCACCAGTTGTCCGAGGTGGTGCGGCGCCAGACCCTGCGCTGGGGTGGCGCTCCCGCATGAAGGAGCGGCCCCTTCGCATCGGCATGTCGGCGCGGCTGTTGCACCGGGCACCGGCCGAGATGGGATTTCGCGGCAAGACGCTCCAGTACCTCGAACAGAGCGTCTCGCACTGGATCCTGTCGCATGGCGCCATCGCGCTGATGGTGCCCACGCTCGGCCACGACGCCGAGGTCGCGCGGCGGAAGATCTCGGTGCGCGAGGTGAGCGAACTGCTCGATGGCCTGGTTCTGCAGGGCGGCGCGGATGTGAGCCCGCAGGTCTACGGTCAGCAGCCAGCACGCCCCGAATGGTCGGGCGATCCGGTGCGAGACCGCTACGAGATCGAGCTGATCGAGGGCTTTCTGGAGCGCGGCAAGCCGCTGCTCGGTATCTGCCGCGGTTGTCAGTTGCTCAATGTCGCC
>JAOUIM010000171.1 GCA_029884035.1 Aquincola sp.
GTCGGCGCCCATCTCGATGGCCAACGCCACCTCGCCGATCATGTCGCCCGCATGCGTGCCGACGATGCCGCCGCCGACGATGCGGTGCGTCTCGCCGTCGAACAGCAGCTTGGTGAAACCCTCGTCGCGGCCGTTCGCGATCGCGCGTCCTGACGCGGTCCAGGGGAAAAGGCCTTTCTTGACCTTGAGGCCCTTGGCCTTGGCCTCATCCTCGGTGAGGCCCACCCAGGCGACCTCGGGATCGGTGTAGGCCACGCTCGGGATCACGCGCGCATCGAACGCCGCCTTGCTGTCGCCCGCAGCCACTTCGGCCGCCACATGCGCCTCGTGGACCGCCTTGTGCGCGAGCATCGGCTGGCCGACGATATCGCCGATCGCGTAGATGTGCGGCACGTTGGTGCGCATCTGAATGTCCACCGGAATGAAGCCGCGCTCGCCGACGGCGACGCCGGCGCGCTCGGCACCGATCTTCTTGCCGTTCGGGCTGCGGCCCACCGCCTGCAGCACGAGGTCGTAGCGCACCGGACCCTTCGGCGCGGCCTCGCCCTCGAAGGTGACCCAGATGCCGTCCTTCTTCGCCTGGGCACCGACGGTCTTGGTCTTCAGCATGACCTGGTCGAAGCGCTTCGCGTTCATCTTCTGCCAGACCTTCACGAGGTCGCGGTCGGCGCCGAGCATCAGCGAATCCATCATCTCGACGACGTCCAGGCGCGCGCCGAGCGTCGAGTAAACGGTGCCCATCTCGAGGCCGATGATGCCGCCGCCGACAACGAGCATCTTCTCGGGCCTGCTGCGCAGCTCGAGTGCGCCGGTGGACGTGACGATGCGCGGATCGTCCTTCGGCAGGAACGGCAGCTTCACCGCTTCGGAGCCGGCCGCGATGATGGCGCTCCTGAACTTGATCGTCTGCGACTTGCCGTCGGCCGTCGCGACCTTCAGGTGATGCGGATCGGCGAACTCGCCCACGCCCTGCACGACGGTGACCTTTCGCATCTTGGCCATCGCGCTCAACCCACCCGTGAGCTTGGCCACCACCTTGTTCTTGTGCGCGAGCAACTTGGCCAGGTCGACCTCGGGCTTGGCGAATGTCACGCCCAGGTCGGCGAAGTGGCTGACCTCGTCCATCACCGCAGCCACGTGCAGCAGCGCCTTGCTCGGGATGCAGCCCACGTTCAGGCACACGCCGCCCAGCGTCGGGAAGCGTTCGACCAGCACGGTCTTCATGCCGAGATCGGCGGCGCGGAACGCAGCCGAGTAGCCACCCGGGCCGGCGCCGAGCACTAGCATGTCGCATTCGACGTCCGCGCCTCCGGCATGGCTGGCCGCGGTCGGTGCCGCGATCGGGGCCGCCGTCGGCGCGGCGGGCGCTGCCACTGTCGGCGCGGGCGCGGCTTCCTGCACGCCTTCGAGCACCAGGATCACCGTACCTTGGTTGACCTTGTCGCCGACCTTGACCTTCATGTCCTTGACGACGCCGGCGGCCGACGACGGGATCTCCATCGACGCCTTGTCGCTCTCGATCGTGATGAGCGACTGCTCGGCCTGGATCGCATCGCCGGGCTTGACGAGCATTTCGATCACCGCGACATCCTTGAAGTCGCCGATGTCGGGAACCTTGACCTCGATGAGTGCCATTGCGTTCAGCCCTTGAGCTTGATGGTGTGCAGCCGCAGCGGCGCGGCCGAGTTCTTGTCGAATTCGCAGCCCGCGGCCACGCCGATGCGGGCCACTTCGCTGGCGCTCTTCGCGCGGGCATAGCACGCGTGCATCGCGCCGAGCGCGAAGGCACGGCCCGAGCCGATGGCCCAGAAGCGCTCGAACTCGAACACCTCGCGGTACGAGTAGACGCCGAACAGGCCGAACGGGTTGGCGACCAGCACCGTGAACTGGCTGCTCTCGTAGGGGTCGGCGTCTTCCTCCTTGGGATTGAGGAAGAATTGTTCCTTGAGCTTCGGGTGCAGCTTCAGGAACGTATCGAACACCTCATCGCGCGAGTGCAGCTTCAGTTCGCCTCTGGGAAGCGCCGCGAGTGCCTTGCGCAGCACCGGGAAGTGCGCGGTCGTGCCCGACATGCCGAAATACGAGTCGCCGACCCTGAACAGCTTGTCGTTGTCCTCGTAGCCATGCGGCAGCCGCGTGTCACCGAACGTGACCAGGCTGTCCGCGGCGATCGCCAGTTGTGCGCCCTTGCGCACGACGCAGATGGTCGTCATGTCAGTTCCGCCCAGCCGGCCGAAGGTACTGGCTGCCGGCGCGGGGGCCTGCGAGCCAGACGAGCGCACCGGCCGTCGTCACAACAGGACTCGGCGGAAATCCGCCAGGATCTGGCCGAGATAGGCATTGAAGCGCGCTGCGGCGGCGCCGTCGATCACGCGGTGGTCCCACGACAGCGACAGCGGCAGGATCAGGCGCGGCACGAACGCCTTGCCGTCCCAGCGCGGTTCGGTTGCGCTCTTGCAGACGCCGAGGATCGACACCTCGGGCGCATTGATGATCGGTGTGAAGTAGCGACCGCCGATGCCGCCCAGCGAGCTGATCGAGAAGCAGCCGCCGCTCATGTCGGCCGGCGAAAGCTTTCCCTCGCGCGCCTTGGCGGCCAGTTCGCTCATCTCCTTGCTGATCGCGAGGATGCCTTTCTGGTCGGCGTCCTTGATCACCGGCACCACGAGGCCGTTGGGCGTGTCGGCGGCGAAGCCGATGTGAAAGTACTGCTTGAGCACCAGCTGCTCGCCGTCGAGCGAGGCGTTGAACTCCGGGAATTTCTTCAGCGCGGCGACGCAGGCCTTGATCAGGAAGGCCAGCATCGTGACCTTGACGCCGCTCTTTTCGTTCTCCTTGTTCAGCTGCACGCGAAAGGCCTCGAGCTCGGTGATGTCCGCATCGTCGTGGTTCGTGACATGCGGGATCACGACCCAGTTGCGGTGCAGGTTGGCGCCGCTGATCTTCTTGATGCGCGACAGGTCCTTGCGCTCGATCGGGCCGAACTTCGCGAAGTCGACCTGCGGCCAGGGCAGCAGACCGGGCAATGCGCCCCCGCCAGCAGCGGGCGCCTTGGCCTTCTGGGCGGCCGTCTGCGTCTCGCCGGTCATCACAGCCTTGACGAACGATTGCACGTCCGCCTGGGTGATCCGGCCCTTGGGTCCCGAGCCCTTCACCTCGCCGAGCGGCACGCCGAGTTCGCGCGCGAGCCTGCGGATGCTGGGCGACGCGTGGGGCAGGTCGCCCGCTGCGGCCGACGGCTGGTGCGCAGACACCGCAGCGGCTGCAGAAACGCCGGAGGACGCCTGGGGTGCAGCAGGTTCCGTCATGGCCGCGGCGACCGCGGGAACGAGCGCGGCGCCGGCCGCGCCGTCGAGCACCACGACTGGTGAGCCCTGGCTGACCTTGTCACCGACCTTGATCTTGACTTCCCTGACGATGCCGGCGTGCGACGAGGGGATCTCCATCGACGCCTTGTCGCTTTCCACGGTGATCAGGCTCTGTTCGACCTTGATCGCATCGCCGGGCTTGACGAACACCTCGATCACCGCGACGTCCTTGAAGTCGCCGATGTCGGGCACGGTCACCGTGAGCGGCCCGATACCCGATGGCACCGCCGGGGCCGCCGGGGTGGGCACAGCGGCCGGAATCTGCGCCTGCACGGGCACGGGCGCCGGGGCGGCGGCGGCCGCGCTGGCCGCCTCAAGCACGAGCACCAGCGAACCTTCACTCACCTTGTCGCCGACCTTGACCCTGAGATCCTTCACGACGCCGGCGGCAGACGACGGAATCTCCATCGAGGCCTTGTCGGACTCGACCGTGATCAACGACTGCTCGGCCTTGACCACATCACCCGGCTTGACGAGCAATTCGATGACTGCGACTTCCTTGAAGTCGCCGATGTCCGGCACCTTGACTTCGACCAACGCCATCGTGTGTCTCCGTTGTCGTTATGCGTACAGCGGGTTGATCTTGTCGGTCGCGATGCCGTACTTGCCGATCGCCTCGGCGACCTTGGTCGCAGTGATCGAGCCTTCCTCGGCCAGCGCCTTGAGCGCCGCGATGACGATGTAGTGCCGGTTGACCTCGAAATGCTCGCGCAGCCGCATGCGGAAATCGCTGCGGCCGAAGCCGTCGGTGCCCAGCACCTTGTAGGTGCGGCCCTTCGGAATGAACGCGCGGATCTGCTCGGCGTAGTTCTTCATGTAGTCGGTCGACGCGATCACCGGGCCGTGATGGCGTTCGAGCTGCTGCGTCACGAACGGTACGCGCGGCTCGGCCGCGGGGTGCAGCAGGTTCCAGCGCTCGCAGTCCTGGCCGTCGCGCGCGAGCTCGTTGAAGCTCGGGCAGCTCCAGATGTTGGCGGCCACGCCCCATTCCTTCTCGAGCATTGCCTTGGCCGCAATGCTCTCGCGCAGGATCGTGCCGCTGCCCAGCAGGTTCACGCGCGGCGTCTTCTTGGCGCCTTCGGCCAGCAGGTACATGCCCTTGAGGATCTGGGCCTCGGTGCCGGGCACGAGGCCCGGCATCGGGTAGTTCTCGTTGAGCAGGGTCAGGTAGAAGAACACGTTGTCCTGCTGCTCGACCATGCGCTTGAGGCCGTGGTGCAGGATGACGCCGACCTCGTGCGCGAAGGTCGGGTCGTAGCTGATGCAGTTGGGGATCGTGCCGGCCAGGACGTGGCTGTGGCCGTCCTCGTGCTGCAGGCCCTCGCCGTTGAGCGTGGTGCGACCCGAGGTGCCGCCCAGCAGGAAGCCGCGTGCCTGCATGTCCCCAGCGGCCCAGGCCAGATCACCGATGCGCTGGAAGCCGAACATCGAGTAGTAGATGTAGAAGGGGATCATGATGCGGTTGTTCGTCGAGTACGACGTCGCCGCGGCGATCCAGCTGGCCATGCCGCCGGCTTCATTGATGCCTTCCTGCAGGATCTGGCCGGCTTTGTCTTCCTTGTAGTACATGACCTGGTCCTTGTCGACCGGCGTGTACTTCTGGCCTTCCGGGTTGTAGATGCCGATCTGGCGGAACAGGCCTTCCATGCCGAAGGTCCGTGCCTCGTCGACCAGGATCGGCACCACGCGCGGGCCGAGCGCCTTATCGCGCAGCATCTGCGTCAGGAAGCGCACGTAGGCCTGCGTCGTGCTGATCTCACGGCCCTCGGCGGTGGGCTCGAGCACCGCCTTGAAGGTGTCCAGCGGCGGGATCGTGAAGCTTTCGTCCGCCTTGGTGCGCCGCTTGGGCAGGTAGCCACCCAGGGCCTTGCGCCGTTCGTGCAGGTACTTCATCTCCGGCGTGTCGTCGGCCGGCTTGTAGAAGGGGATCTTCGGCAGTTCGGCGTCGGGGATCGGGATGTTGAAGCGGTCGCGGATGTAGCGGATGTCGTCGTCGCTCAGCTTCTTGGTCTGGTGCGCGGTGTTCTTGCCTTCGCCCGCGCCGCCCATGCCGTAGCCCTTGACGGTCTTGACCAACAGCACCGTCGGCTGGCCGCTGTGGTGGTGAGCGGCGTGGAAGGCCGCATAGACCTTGGCCGAGTCGTGGCCGCCGCGCTTGAGAGCCCAGATGTCGGCATCGCTCATCTTGGACACCATCTCCAGCGTGCGCGGATCGCGGCCGAAGAAGTTCTTGCGAACGAAGGCGCCGTCGTTGGCCTTGAACGCCTGGTAGTCGCCGTCGAGCGTGTCCATCATGATCCGGCGCAGCACGCCTTCCTTGTCGCGCGCCAGGAGCGGGTCCCAGTTGTTGCCCCAGATCAGCTTGATGACGTTCCAGCCGGCGCCGCGGAACGTGCCTTCGAGTTCCTGGATGATCTTGCCGTTGCCTCGCACCGGCCCGTCGAGCCGCTGCAGGTTGCAGTTGATGACGAACACCAGGTTGTCGAGCTTCTCTCGCGCAGCCAGTCCGATCGCGCCGAGCGACTCGGGCTCGTCCATCTCGCCGTCGCCGCAGAACACCCAGACCTTGCGTTTGCTCGTCTCGGCGATGCCGCGCGCGTGCAGGTACTTCAGGAAGCGCGCCTGGTAGATCGCCATCAGCGGGCCCAGGCCCATGCTGACGGTCGGGAACTGCCAGAACTCGGGCATCAGCTTCGGGTGCGGGTAGCTCGACAGGCCCTTGCCGCCGACTTCCTGGCGGAAATTGAGCATCTGTTCCTCGGTGATGCGGCCCTCCATGAACGCGCGTGCGTAAATGCCCGGAGCGCTGTGGCCCTGGATGTACAGCAGGTCGCCGCCGTGCACACCGTCGTCGCCATGCCAGAAGTGGTGGAAGCCGGCGGCGAACATGTGTGCCAGCGACGCGAACGAGCTGATGTGACCGCCGAGATCGCCGCCGTCCTCGGGGTGCAGCCGGTTGGCCTTGACCACCAGCGCCATCGCGTTCCAGCGCATGTAGGCCCGCAACCGGCCCTCGAGCTCGAGATTGCCCGGGCTCTTAGGCTCGTCGGCCGGCTCGATCGTGTTGACGTAGGCCGTGTTGGCCGAGAAAGGACGGTCCACGCCCTGCTGGCGCGCTTCCTCGAGCAGGTGGTCGAGCAGGAAATGCGCGCGGTCTCTGCCCTCGGCGCTGATCACCGCGTTCAGGGCATCGATCCACTCGCGGGTCTCCTGCGGGTCGAGGTCTCGCGCGTCGATGGCTGACGCTGGGGCCGGCATTTCGGGCACTGCGGACATGGCTGTCTCCTGCTTTCGTTCGAGGCCGCGAGCACCCCTGCGCGCCGACCAGTTCGTATGGCCCGCGAGTGTCTCACAAGGGCAAGAATTTTCAAATAGTGGCTTTGAATATCGTGATATGAAATACGCCGAGTGGCTGGCGGATTCTGTGCAGAAACGGCCGCCCGATAATCGATCGCCATGGCCACACGCTACGACCTGCCCAGACCCGCCGACATCGGGCAGCCTCGCGTGCAGCGCCTGTTCGGGCGCTGGTGGCGACGGCAGTCGCCGACGCAACAGGACCGTTTCGCCACGATGGCGCCCTTGATCTCGGTGCTGCTGTTCCTGGCGGCGATCATTGCGGCCTTCTGGTACTTGCGCAATGAGGAAATCGAGCGAGAGGCCGATGCGGTCCAGCGCGACACCGAGATCGCGCAGCAGCAGATGCGCCTGGTGCTGTCGGACGATCAGGAGCAGTTGCTGCGGCTGGCTCGCGAGATTGGCAGTCGCACGCTCGACAGCCGCACGTTCCCGCCCGCCGCCGCTGAGTTCGCGCGCGAAAGGCCCGCGCTCACCCATGTGAGCTGGATCTTGCCGAACCGGACGCTTCGCGCCACCTATGCGACCGCGATGTTTCACCCCGAGGTCAATCCGACCGGCGAGGCCATGGCAGCCGACCTGCCGGTGGCCGGCGAGAACAGCGAGGCCGAGCACGCATTTGGCAACGCCCGCAGCTTGCGCTCGCCCACATACAGCGGCGCTTTCCGCAGCGCGAACGGCATGCCGGTCTTCCAGCTGCACGTGC
>JAOUIM010000172.1 GCA_029884035.1 Aquincola sp.
CTTGGCGATCGGGTGCTTGGTGTTGAACACGATGCCCGGTCCGTGCGTGAACACGGCGATCACCTTGACCCCCAGGTGCTCTGCGGCGATCGCGGGGTACTTGTCGTACATGTGCTGGAAGGCCGCGGACACCGTCTCGGAGGAATTGCCGAGGAAAGAGACCTCGGCCATCTGCGTCGTCACGAACCGGCCCGGCGTGTAACCCTGGACCGTGTAAGACAGGTCCGCAAGGCCGCTGCGCACCGCGTCGAAAGTGCCCGGTGGAGCAGCCACCGCGCGCGGTAGGAAATTGCAGCGCACCTTGCCCGCGACCTTCTTCTCCAGATCGTCGCACCAGGCCTTCTGGGTCTCGGAAAGGATGTGCGTCGGCGGCAACCAGCTCGACGCGGCGAGCACGGTCTGGGCCAGGGCCAGGGGGCTGGAAGCCAGGACGGCGGCAGCGACGAGCGCGCGGCGCACGGAGAGCAAGCGCATGGTGGACTCCTGCAGGTCGGGATACGAGGGACGATGGTCCCGGAGCGGGCGATTGTCGAATCGGCCCGCCCCGGCCCACGCCGTGGTTTTCCTTGACGCGCGCTGCAGTGTATGGGCAACGTGAGGGCCGGACGCTGCGGTCCTGGGCGTGCGATGCGTCACGGCCCGTCCTGGGGCATACCCCACGGTCGGGGGGAGACCCCGTGCCACGGGGAGTGCCCTGTCACGGCCCGACACCCAGCATGGGCACCTATGCAGCTTCCGACTGTGTGACCCCGATGAATCCCAACACCCGTCCGTTGCCCACCCATGCTCGAGAAGCCCTTCGCGCGGCCGTCGCCGGTCTCGATGCGGCAGAGGCCGCTGCCGAGCCCGCGCGGCTGAGCCAGGCCCTGGCCGATGTCAGCCGCTGCCATCGCGAACTCGGCGGCCTTGCCGAGGCCGACTGGTATGCACGGCGCGGCCTGTCGGTGGCGCGCGGCCTGGGCGCCGCCGACGCCAGCGTCGATGCCCTGTGCGGTCTGGCGGAACTGTCGCTCGAGCGCGCCGACCGCCTCGACGGCAACGACGAGGGACGCGGCGCGCGTCGCCTGCGCGACGCGGCGCGCGACCATGCCTTCGAGGCCACACGGCTCGCCCGGCATGCCGCCGACCCGCAATGGGAGGTGACCGTGCTGCTGCGCGTGTCCGACCTGTTCGACCGCCTCGGCGATCATGAAGACGCGATCGCGCTGCAGTGCCGTGCACTCAGCCTGATCACCGGCGCTGATCCGGCCGCTTCGGTCGAGGAAGCCGCCGTCCTGGCCTCCTGAGGCTGCACGATCCTGGCGCGGCGGGTCGGCGCGCGAATCAGCGCGCCAGAACATGTGCAAGCGCCATCCCGGTGTGCGTGCCGGCGGCGACGATGCGCTCTGGCGGGCCCTCGGCGACGACGCGTCCGCCGTGGCCGCCACCTTCAGGGCCCAGGTCGATGACCCAGTCGGCTTCGGCAATCACGTCGAGATCGTGCTCGATCACGACGACGCTGTGACCGCCGTCGACCAGGCGGTGCAGCACCCGGATCAGGCGCTCGACGTCGGCCATGTGCAGCCCCACCGTGGGCTCGTCGAGCACATACAGCGTATGGGGCGGCTTATGCCCGCGGCGCGTGACGTCGTCCCTGACCTTCGACAGTTCGGTGACGAGCTTGATGCGCTGCGCCTCGCCGCCCGACAGCGTCGGCGACGGCTGGCCGAGCGTCAGGTAGCCCAAACCCACGTCCTGCAGGAGCTTGAGTGGGTGCGAGATCGCGGGCATCGACGCGAAGAACTCCACCGCCTCATCGATTTCCATGCGGAGCACGTCGCCGATGGACTTGCCGCGCCACGATACGGCGAGCGTCTCGGGGTTGAAGCGCTGGCCATGGCAGCTGTCGCAGGGCACCTTCACATCGGGCAGGAAGCTCATCTCGATCGTGCGCATGCCCTGGCCCTCGCAGGTCGGGCAGCGGCCCTCGCCGGTGTTGAACGAGAAGCGGTTGGGTGCGTAGCCGCGGGCGCGGGCCTCCAGGGTTTCGGCGAACAGCTTGCGGATGGCGTCCCAGAAGCCGATGTACGTGGCAGGGCAGGACCGCGGCGTCTTGCCGATCGGCGTCTGGTCGACCTCGAGCACGCGGTCGACCGCGGGCCATCCGTCGACCCGGTCGCAGCCGGTGGATGCGGCCCTGCCGCGTGAGGAGACGAGCGCCGACACACTGGCCAGCAGCACGTCGCGGGCCAGCGTGCTCTTGCCCGAGCCCGAGACCCCGGTCACCGCCACAAGCCTCTGCAACGGGACCTTGACGTCGATCGAGCGCAGGTTGTGCAGTGATGCACCGACGATCTGCATCGACTTGCCGTTCTGGCTTCGACGCGCCCGCAGCGGATGCTTCAGCGGCCGCGCGAGAAAGCGGCCGGTGGTCGAGGCTTCGTTCGCCATCAGCGCCGCCACCGATCCCTGCGCCACCAACCGGCCACCGCGCTTGCCGGCGCCGGGGCCGATGTCGATCAGGTGGTCGGCACGGCGGATCGTGTCCTCGTCATGTTCCACCACGACCAGCGTGTTGCCCTTGGCGCCCAGCGTGTGCAGTGCGTCGAGCAGGATCCGGTTGTCGCGTGGGTGCAACCCGATCGTCGGCTCGTCGAGCACGTAGCACACGCCTTGCAGGTTGCTGCCCAACTGCGAAGCGAGGCGGATGCGCTGCGCCTCGCCGCCGGACAGCGTCGGCGCCGCGCGGTCGAGCGTGAGGTAGTTCAAGCCGACCTGCTCGAGGAACTCGAGACGGCTGCGGATCTCGGCCACGACGTCGCGCGCAATGCTCGCGTCGCGACCGGTGAGCGCGAGGCCTTCGATCCACCGCCGCGCCTCGCGCACCGACCAGCCGGCCACGGTGCCGATCGGCTCGCCGGCAAAGGTGACGCCCCGCGCGACCGAATTCAGCCGTGTGCCTTCGCACTCCGGGCAGGCCGCGTCGGTCAGACCCTCGACCTCGGCCTCCTCGGACGGGAAGCTCTGCTCGCGCCCCTTGTCATCGTCGTCGTGCCTCGAGTCGTCGAGCGCCTTGCGCTGTTCGCGCGTCAGCGCAAGGCCGGTGCCGACGCAACTGGGGCACCAGCCATGCTTGCTGTTGTATGAAAACAGGCGCGGATCGAGTTCGGGGTAACTCGTTCCGCAGGTAGGGCAGGCGCGCTTGGTCGAGAACACCTTGACCGTGCCCAAGCCTGCGGTAGGGGCACCGCCCTTCATCGCCGCCCGCAATCCGTCGAGTGGCGCCAGCAGATGCATCACGCCCTTGCCAAGGTCGAGCGCCTGCGCCAGCAGCGTACGCAGTGCGCCTTCGTTGGCCGGGTCAATCACCAGGTCGCCGACCGGCAGTTCGATCGTGTGCTCCTTGAAGCGGTCGATGCGCGGGAACGGATCGACCTTGATGAATTCACCGTCGATGCGCAGGTGCGAGTGGCCGCGCGCCTTGGCCCACTTGGCGAGGTCGGTGTACACGCCCTTGCGCGCGACGACGAGCGGCGCGAGCAGGCCGACATGCGCGCCGCGGTGATCGCGCAGCAGTTGCGCGGCGATGCTCTCGGCCGACTGCGGCAACACCGGCGTGCCGTCCTTCGGGCAATGCTGCAGGCCGAGCTTGACCCACAGCAGGCGCAGGAAATGCCAGACCTCGGTCGTCGTGCCGACCGTGCTCTTGCGCCCGCCGCGCGACAGGCGCTGCTCGATCGCCACCGTCGGCGGGATGCCGTAGACCGCATCGACCTCGGGCCGCCCCGCCGGCTGCACGATGCTGCGCGCGTAGGCGTTCAACGACTCGAGGTAACGCCGCTGCCCCTCGTTGAACAGGATGTCGAACGCGAGCGTGCTCTTGCCCGAGCCCGAGACGCCGGTGATGACGCTGAACTTTCCGCGCGGGATCGACACGTCCATCGACTTCAGGTTGTGCTCGCGCGCGTTGACGATCCGGATCGATTGGTCGTCGCTTTCGTCGCGTCGCGGACGCTTCGCGCGCAGCAGGGATTGCAGCGACGGGCCTTCTTCCGCGCGCAACGCGATGCCGAGCGCGATGTCGTAGTCGACCAGCGCGCGCCCGGTATGCGAGGTCGGATGCAGCCGCATCTCTTCCGGCGTGCCCGCGAACACCAGCTCGCCGCCTGCCTCGCCGCCCTCCGGGCCGAGGTCGATCACCCAGTCGGCGGCGCGGATCACGTCGAGGTTGTGCTCGATCGTGATCACCGAGTGGCCGGCGTCGAGCAGTTTCCTCAGCGCGCGCATCAGCTTGGCGATGTCGTCGAAGTGCAGGCCGGTGGTCGGCTCGTCGAACAGGTACAGCGTGCCTTTGTTGGCGACGCGCTGCGAAGGCCGCGATGCCGCTTCGGCGAGAAAGCCGGCGAGCTTCAGGCGCTGCGCCTCGCCGCCCGACAGCGTCGGCACCGGCTGGCCGAGGCGCACGTAGTCGAGGCCGACATCGACGATCGGCTGCAGCTTGGCGACGACTTCGCGGTCTTCGGCGAACAGGCGAGCTGCTTCGCTGACCGTGAGCTCCAGCGTGTCGGCGATCGACAGGCGCCGGTCACCGCGGACGATCTTCACGTCGAGCAGCTCGGCCCGGTAACGCGTGCCGTCGCAGTCGGGGCAGCGCAGATAGACGTCGGACAGGAACTGCATCTCGACATGCTCGAAGCCCGAGCCGCCGCAGGTCGGACAGCGGCCGTCGCCGGCGTTGAAGCTGAACATGCCGGCGCCGTAGTTGCGCTCGCGCGCCAGCGGCGCTTCGGCGAACAGGGCGCGGATCGCATCGAACGCGCCGACATAACTCGCGGGATTCGAACGCGCCGTCTTGCCGATCGGGCTCTGATCGACGAACACCGCATCGGCCAGCCAGTCGGCGCCGAGCAGGCGGTCGTGCGCGCCGGGTGTCTCGGTCGCCTTGCCGAAGTGGCGGGCGAGGGCGGGGTACAGCACGTCCTGCATCAGCGTGCTTTTGCCCGAGCCCGACACGCCCGTCACCGCCACCAGCCGCTGCAACGGGAAGGCCACCGTCACATCCTTGAGGTTGTGCTCGCGCGCGCCTTCGAGCACGAGCTTGGGCGTGCTCTCGGCGACCATGCGCTTGATGCCGCCGCTGACGTGTTTGCGCGCGCCGAGATAGGCACCGGTCAGCGTATCGGCGTCCTTCGCCGCCTCAGGGTCGCCGTCGAAGACGATCTGCCCGCCGCGCTCGCCGGGGCCGGGGCCCATGTCGATCAGGCGGTCAGCGGCCATCATCACGGCCGGGTCGTGTTCGACAACGACCAGCGTGTTGCCGGCGTCGCGCAGCCGGTGCATCGCTTCGATGATGCGGTGCATGTCGCGCGGATGCAGGCCGATCGACGGTTCGTCGAGCACGAACATCGTGTTGACGAGCGAGGTGCCGAGCGCGGTCGTCAGGTTGATGCGCTGCACCTCGCCGCCCGACAGCGTGCGCGACTGGCGATCGAGCGTCAGGTAGCCGATGCCGACGTCGCAGAGGTACTTCAGCCGCGTGCGGATCTCGTCGAGCAGGAGCTTGAAGGCCTCGTCGGGCACATTCTCATCGGGCGCGAGGTGATCGAAGAACCGGCGCAGGCGCTCAATCGGCAGCAGCATCAGGTCGTGCAGCGACAGCCCCGGCAGGGCCTCGAGTTGCTCGCGCGTCCATGCCACGCCCGCAGGCAGGAATCGCTGCGCACGCGGCAATACCGAATCGGCGTCGGCCCGGGTGCCGAGCCGCCACAGCATGGCCTCCGTCTTCAGTCGCGCGCCGTTGCAGGTCGTGCAGGGTGTGTAGCTGCGGTACTTGGACAGCAGCACACGGATGTGCATCTTGTACGCCTTGCTCTCCAGGTACCCGAAGAAGCGGCGGATGCCGTACCACTGCTTGTTCCAGTTGCCCTTCCAGTGTGACGAGCCTTCGATCACCCAGTCGCGCTGGCCGGCGGTCAACTGGTTCCACGCCGTGTCACGCGGGATGCCGGCCTCGCCGGCATACTTGATCAGGTCGTCCTGGCAGTCCTTCCAGGCCGGTGTCTGCAACGGCTTGATCGCACCCGAGCGCAGCGTCTTGCGCCCGTCCGGAACCACCAGGCCCCAGTCGACACCGATCACCCGACCGAAGCCGCGGCAGGCCTCGCAGGCGCCGAAGGCGGAGTTGAACGAGAACATCGCCGGCTGCGGGTCGGCGTAGCGCCGGTCGCTCTCGGGGCAGTGCAGTCCGGTGGACCAGCGCCACAATTGCTGTGCACCTTCGTCGCCGGCATACACGTTGATGCGTCCGCTGCCCCGCTTCAACGCGAGCTCGATCGCCTCGACGATGCGCACTTTCTCGGCGCTGGACGCGCGGAATCGGTCGACCACCACGTCCAGCACCTTGCGTTCGCCGACCACGCGCTCGGCCTGCACGCGCGTGAAGCCGCTGGCCGCCAGCCATTGCTCGATCTCCTCCGCGGTCGTCGTTGCCGGGAGCTCCACCGGCATCGTCACGACCAGGCGCGGATCGCCTGCAGGCGCCGATTCCTCCGTCCTCCGAGCGGGCCCGCCTTCCTGGGTTGGCCCGGCGAAGGCGGCTGCCCGTGCCATCAGGTCCGCATGGATGGTCTCCGGTGTGTCGTGGCGCACCGGCAGCGCGGTCTGGCTGTCGAACAGTTGCGCCGCTCGCGCATAGAGCAGCTTCAGATGGTCATTGAGCTCGGTCATCGTGCCGACCGTCGACCGCGAGGTGCGCACCGGATTGGTCTGGTCGATGGCGATGGCCGGCGGCACACCGTCGACGCGGTCGACCGCCGGCCGGTCCATGCGGTCGAGGAACTGCCGCGCGTAGGCACTGAAGGTTTCGACGTAGCGCCGCTGGCCCTCGGCGTACAGCGTGTCGAACACCAGGCTTGATTTGCCCGAGCCGCTCGGGCCCGTCACGACCGTCATCTCGCCGGTGCGGATGTCCAGATCGAGGTTCTTGAGGTTGTGCTGGCGTGCGCCGCGGATGCGGATCACGCCGCCGGGAGGGCGGTTGCTTGGAGGGTCTTCGGCCACGATGAACCGGCCATTTTATGGAGAGCCCGGTGCCTGCGGGCTGCCCAACCAGAAATCTCCCGCGCCACGCCGTCCCTCAAGCCTGGCCGCGTCCCCGGCTCAGCCGTTGAAGATCGAAACCGTCTTCGTGACCAGATAGGACTCGAGCGCCTCGGGACCGCCCTCGCTGCCGTAGCCCGAGTCCTTGACGCCGCCGAATGGCATCTCGGCCACCGCCACCGCGGGCTGGTTGATCCACAGCATGCCGACCTCGACGCGCTGCGCCAGCTGGTGCGCCGTGGCCAGCGACTTGGTGTACGCATAGCCTGCCAGGCCATAGGGCAGCCGGTTGCTCTCGGCGATCGCCTCGTCGAGCGTGTCGTAGCCGCGCACCG
>JAOUIM010000173.1 GCA_029884035.1 Aquincola sp.
CTGGCCATGCGCAGATACGCCAGGACAACGGGTGCTGCGCCACTGCAGCTCGCAGCGGCTGGCCGCCGACCGGCAGCTTGACTGGCGGCTGCCGGTGGATCACGTGGTCCGGTGGGTTCGCGCGCTGTCTGCGATTGCGCCAGCCTGGTGGGATGATGGTCAGGGGCGCCGCGTCGAGGTCATGGCGGCCGAGCGGGCGGCACCGTCAGGTGCGATCCATCCGGGCATTGTGCAGTCGAGCCGTGGCAGATGGGTCGAGGTGATGTGCGAGAGCGGCGCCGTTTCGTTGCGATGCCGGACGCGTGTCGCGGTGCGCGCCGGACAGCGCTTACCGCTGCGGGGTTCCGGGGCCGGCAAATGAACTCCACGGCTGCTCCTCATTTTGAGTTCCTGTCAGAGCCCGCGGCGCAGCAGGCTGCAGCGCGCTCTGCGCGCCGCTGCTTTCAGGAACCTCAGTGGGTGCGTGCGGTGGCGGCCGCGCGCGGGCGGCCGCACGCGATGGTCGCAGTAAGGGCAAGCTGGCCAGAAGGGCGGCAGGCCCTGCTCTTCGGCGCAGTACATCGGCGCTTTGGTGCAACTGTCTTCGAGTCGATGCCGATGGGCGGCTATGGTGGCTGGATCTGCGAACCAAGCCTTGAGCTCGCCGAGGAATCGGTGCTCACGTCTCACTGGCTGCGCCGCGCGCCTTGGGCCGTCGTGCGACTGACCAGTGAACCGGGCCGTGCGGCGTCCTTGCCTGAAGCTGCGACCTTGCCGCTGCCGCCCCGCCTGCGAAGTCACGTCGAGAGCCGCGACTTCGATACCCATCTCCTTGATCTGACTGGCGACGACGCGGTACGCCTGCAACGGGTCCGGCAAAGCGTGCGCAGCTATCTGCGGCGGGTGGACACTCTCGGCTACTCCTTCGAGATCGGTGGTGACGGCGCGTTGGCCGATTTTTGCTCCTGGTATCGCCGTGGTAGTCAAGGCTGGCGCGCCCGCGCTGGCTGCCTGCTTCCTGACCAGTTCTTTGAGGTGTTGCAATCGTCTGGAGCGATGGACATCTGGCGTGCGATGCGCAACGGAGTGTCTGTGGGTGCGGCCGCCTTCTTGATCGGAAACACTGAAGTCCAGTACCAGGCTTCTGGCGCAGCCAAGGTGGCCGGGCCCGTGTCAGCAATGGATGCGTTGCTTTGGACAGCCGCGCGCCACTACAGCGAACGCGGCTTCAAGAGCATGAATCTGGGTGCGAGCGACGGCTTGGACAGCGTGCGCCGCTTCAAGGAGAAGTTTGGCGCCCGGCCATTCCGCTACCGCTGCGAAACCTATCTCATGCCCAAACTCATGGGCCGCGTGAGACTTGTGACGGGCCCGGGAAAACTGACGTGAAACAGCTGCGCTACGTGCTCGTCGGCGACGGCGAGAGCCCGCACCTGCTGAAATGGGCGCGCGCGATCGCGGCGACTTCGGGCATGGAGTTGTGGGCGGCCTCCAGCCGTGGCTTCGATGCAGGTTTCGATGCCGTTCTGCCGCAAGAACGGCGACTGGTGCTCGGGAGCACGCCCAATGCGGCGGGTGGCAACATCACGCTGCTACGCCACCTGCCGCGACTGGCACGTTGGCTACGGCAGGTGGATGCAACGTGGATTCACGCCCACTACCTTACCTCCCACGGGACACTGGCATGGCTGGCGCAACGACTGTACGGCGTGCGCGGCCGGCTGGTCGGTTCGGCTTGGGGCAGCGACATCCTGGTCGCACCGCAGCGCAGCGTCGTGCTGCGTCGCATAACGTTCAACGTTCTGCGCGCCTGCACGCTTACCACCAGCGATTCGCAGGCAATGGCCCAGCGCATGCGTGAGCTTGGCGCCCGCGAAGTAATGGTGTTCCCGTTTGGACTTGAAGCGATGCCGCCGGTGCCGCCGTCGAAAGATGACACGCTCTTCTTTGCCAACCGCGGTTTGGAGCCAATTTACGCCCCTGCGCGTGTGCTTCGGGCGTTCGAAGCACTGGACTGGCCGGGCAAGCAGCTGGTCGTCGCCAACGACGGCGGGCTGCGCGCATCGCTTGAGGCAGCGGCGCCGCGCGGCACGCGTTTCGTCGGCCGCCTCGAGGCGGCCACGCAGGCCACCTGGTACGCGCACGCTCGCTGGTACCTCAGCCTGCCGACCAGCGACTCCGTGGCGGTGTCCGTGCTCGAAGCAATGTCGCAGGGGTGTGTGCCGATCTTGTCGGACCTGCCGGCAAACCGCGAACTCGTGCGCGACGGCGAGAACGGTATCGTGTTGCGTGACGGGGAGATGCTGTCAGCCGCGCGCCTTCAGCCCTTGCTCGCGAAATCCGGCGTGATTGCCTGCGCCAACCGGGCCTGGATCAGCGAGCACGCGCTGTTCGGACCTTGCGTGCAGCGCTTTTTCGAGCGGCTGCGGACCCTAGGCGCATGAACATCCCGCACTACAACCATTGCGCCGGCGGACCGACGCATGACATCGATCGCCGCCTGTACCAACGGGCCCGCGAGCGGGTCCACGCCGGGCACAACCTGGTGACTCTGGCCGCCAGCTTCTCGTACGTACGCACGAGCCAGTGCGGGGTGGCAAATCAAGTGCCCGATGGCACCGCGTACCGCTGGCTGCCCTCAGCGGGTTATCGCGGCGACGGCCCTGGCCGGCAGCGCTGCATCGCATCGTTCTGCTGCCAGGCAGGCATCTTGGCGCCACGACGCGCGACCACTTTCCGGCCCGCCATGGTGATCGGCTGCCCGATATTGCATTTGGTGGATGCCGGCAACGACCCGGTGGCCGAATCAGGCTGCGGCAGGTCGGTCGCACCGGGCAATGCCGGGGCGATCGCTGTCGAGCTTGAGCGGCCGGGCGCATTGACGCCCACCGAACGTCGCGCCACGGGCGAGCGAGGCCGCACCTGCGAGCGGGTGCACCGCACGACCGCGTTGCTGGCGCGGCGTGTTTCGACGCGGTGGTCGCCGCGCGCCGCGCATGAGTGATTCACCGGACGACCGCACCGCGATGGCCGCGCGTTACGCGCGCCGCGTGGCGCCCGAGCGCTACAGTCTCCTGCAGCCCGATGTCTGGCAATCGGTGCAGCAGCGCCAGCGCGCCATGCTTGCGCTGTTCGTGCGCGCCGGCTGGACCTCGTTCGCCGACAAGCGCGTGCTCGAGGTCGGCTGCGGCAGCGGCGGCAACCTGCTGGAACTGTTGCGGCTGGGATTTGCGCCCGAGCACATGATCGGCATCGAGTTGCTCACGGAGCGCTTCGCGCAAGCCCGCCATACGCTGCCGGCCGCTCTGTGCCTGATCGAGGGTGACGCCATCGCTGCCCCGATCGAGCTGGGCAGCCAACACTTGGTGCTGCAGTCCACCGTTTTCAGCTCGCTGCTGGACGCTGCCACGCGTCAAGCGCTGGCCCGCGCGATGTGGCGCTGGCTGGCGCCAGGCGGCGCGGTGCTTTGGTACGACTTCACGGTCGACAACCCGCGCAACCCCGATGTGCGCGGCGTGCCGGTGGCCGAGGTACGAGGGCTGTTCCCGCAGGCGCGTATCGTCGTGCGGCGTGTCACCTTGGCGCCGCCGCTGGCGCGCGGCGTGTGCCGGGTGCATCCGCGGCTATATCCTCTGCTCAACGCCGTGCCGATGTTGCGCACGCATGTCCTGGCCTGGATTGAGAAGCAAGCATGACTTCACCGCCGTCGTTGCCGTTCCTGCCCTTCGCCCTGCCCGACATCGGCGAGGAAGAGATCGCCGAGGTGGTGGACACCCTGCGCTCAGGATGGATCACGACCGGGCCGAAGGCGATGCGCTTCGAGAAGGCGTTCGGCGAATTCCTCGGCGACCCGAGTCTGCACTGCGTCGCGGTCAACTCCGCCACCGCCGGCCTGCACCTCGCGCTCGAGGCGTTGGGTGTCGGGCCGGGTGACGAGGTGATTACCACCACCCACACGTTCACCGCCACCGCCGAGGTGGTGCGCTATCTCGGCGCCGACGTGAAACTGGTGGACATCGACTCGGCCACGCTGAACATCGACCCGGCGTTGGTGGAGGCGGCGATCACGCCGCGCACGAAGGCGATCCTGCCGGTGCACTACGCAGGCCTCGCGGCCGACATGCCGGCGATCCTTACCATCGCGCAGCGTCATGGCCTGAAGGTGGTGGAAGACGCCGCGCACGCGCTGCCCACCACCTGCAGCGGCGCGCTGGTCGGCACGCTGACCAGCGACGCGACGGTGTTCAGCTTCTACGCCAACAAGACGATCACCACCGGCGAGGGCGGCATGCTGGTCACGCGCGATGCGGCGCTGGCGCAGCGTGCAAAGGTCATGCGCCTGCACGGCATGAACCGCGATGCATTCGACCGCTTCACTGCCACCGTGCCGAGCTGGTACTACGAGGTCGTGGCACCCGGCTTCAAATACAACCTGACAGACATTGCCGCTGCGCTGGGCCTGCACCAGCTCGCGAAGGCGCGTGCGTTCCAGGCGCGACGCGACGCGATCGCGCGGATGTACGACACGGCATTGGCCGGGCTGCCGGTGATCACGCCGCCGCACGCGCGGGCCGGTGATCAGCACGCGTGGCATCTGTACGTGCTGCGGCTGGCCGATGCGGCGCGCGTCCCGCGCGATGCCTTCATCGAGCGCCTGTTCGCGGCAGGAATCGGTTGCAGCGTTCACTACATCCCGCTGCACCTGCATCCGTACTGGCGCGACCGCTATGGCCTGTCGGCCGCGCAGTTCCCGCACAGCCAGCGCGCCTACGAGCGCATGGTGAGCCTGCCGCTGTACACGCGCATGAGCGACGCCGACGTGCAGCGCGTTGCCGACGCGGTGCGGGCCGCACTCGCGCCCTGACCCGAACTCGATGGCCAAGCGCGTCTTCGATTTCTGGGTCGCCCTGGGCGCCCTGCTGCTGTTCGCACTGCCGATGGCGCTGATCGCACTGGCCATCCGGCTCGATTCGCAGGGGCCTGCCTTCTTTCGCCAGCAGCGAGTGGGGCAGGGCGGGCAGCCATTTCGCATCCACAAGTTCCGCACCATGGTGGTCGATGCCCCTGCGCGCGGCCCGGCGCTCACGGTGGGAGACGATCCGCGCATCACGCGCGTGGGCGCCTGGCTGCGCCGCAGCAAGCTCGACGAGCTGCCGCAGTTGATCGACGTGCTGGCCGGCGACATGAGCCTGGTGGGCCCGCGGCCCGAGTTGCCGCAATACGTCGCGCGCTACCCCGACGCGTTGCGGATGAAGGCCCTGGCGCTCAAGCCCGGCATCACCGACCCGGCATCGCTGGCCTTCGCCGACGAGAGCGCGCTGCTCGCGGCCGCGTCCGACCCCGAGCGCGAGTACGTCGAGGTGATCCTGCCGCGCAAGCTGGGCGAGGCGATTGCCTACGCCGAGCGGGCGACGCTGGCCACCGACCTGGGCGTCATCGGCAGCACGCTGCGTCTGCTGTCGCGGCGCTGACACCGCCGGCCCCCCACATGTCCGAAAATGTACAATTTCAAAGTCATAACTTGAATCTGCACAGACCATGATCCCCCGCGCTGCTGCCCACACGTTGAAGCAGATGGCGCGCGGCTTTCCGGTGCTGGCGCTCACCGGCCCGCGGCAGTCCGGCAAGACCACGCTCGCGCGCAGCGTCTTTCCCGACCTGCCCTACGTCAACCTCGAGGATCTCGACACCCGCGAGCTGGCCCTGGCCGATCCTCGGCGCTTCCTGGCGCGTCATGCCGAAGGTGCGGTCTTCGATGAGGTGCAGCGAGCGGCGCCGCTGCTGAACTACCTGCTGGGCGTGGCCGACGCGGCGCCGCGCATGGGCCGCTACGTGCTCACCGGCTCGCAGCAGTTCGGCTTGATGGACGGCATCGGTCAGTCCTTGGCGGGGCGCGCGGGGCTGCTGACGCTGTTGCCGCTGTCGCAGACCGAGATCGCGCCGCCGGCAGGCCCGGGCACGGCGAGCGCGCGCACGCTGGAGCAATGCCTTTGGCTGGGCGGCTACCCCGCGCTGCACGCCGCGCACCGGCAGCTCGAGCCCGCGCAGTGGTTCGCTTCCTACCTGGCGACCTACGTGGAGCGCGATGTTCGGCAACTGCTCAACGTGGGCAACCTGCTCGTGTTCCAGCGGTTCGTGGCCATGTGCGCCGCGCGCTCCGGTCAACTTCTCAACCTCAATGGCCTGGCCTCGGACTGTGGCATCAGTCAGCCCACCGCGCGCCAGTGGCTCACCGTGCTGCAGGCTAGCCACCTGGTGACCCTGCTGCCGCCGTACCACCGCAATTTCGGCAAACGCCTGGTCAAGGCGCCCAAGCTGTACTTCCTCGACAGCGGCCTGTTGTGCCATCTGCTGCGCATCGCCACGCCGGCGGATCTGCAGGTGCATGCGGCGCGCGGTGCGGTGTTCGAAACCTGGGTCGTGAGCGAGGCGCTGAAGCACCGCTTCAACCGGGGTCTGGCCGCCGATCTGTACTTCTGGCGCGACAACCACGGTCTCGAGGTCGACCTCGTCTACGAGCATGCGCAGCGCATCCACGCGGTCGAGTGCAAGTCGGGCACGACGTATGCCTCCGACTGGCTGGCACCGGTGCGCCGCTGGCGGCAGGCGGCAGGAGTGTCCGCCGCACCGCCCGTGCTGGTGTATGGCGGCGACGCGAGCCACGCGCGCGAAGACCACTTCGTCCAGAGCTGGCGCGACGTGGGTCGCGCCGAGTCCCGCCGGTGAAGCCCGACATGGCCCCCACTGTCTGGCACCGCATCGACGCGGTGCTCGCGCGCCTGCGCCCGCAGCGCGAGCCGCTGTCGCTGCTGGTCGACGGCGTGATGGTGGCCGTCGCCTGGAACGTCACCTACCTGTTTCGCCTCGGTTTCGAGCGCTGGATCAGTGCGCGTCCCGGCTATGACACCGGGGTGATGCTCGGCGTGGTGGCGGCCTACCTTCTGGCGCTGGCTGCATTGCGCGTGCCGCAGAGCATGTGGCGCTTCTCGGGCTTCAACGAGGTGTCTCGCCTGAGCTGGGCCTGCCTGGCGGCTGGCCTGGCCAGCGCCTCAGTGGTGATGGCTCTGGGCCTGGTCAAGGTGCCGCGTGCGGTGCTTGCGCTGCACCCGGTGGTGGCGCTGATGGCGCTGGTGCTCGTGCGCATCGCGTACCGCATGCTCTACGAACACGCGCGACGCCAGATCACCGGCAGCGACGACGAGGTGCGGCGCGCCATCGTGCTCGGCGCCGGCGAGGCGGCACGGCTGCTGCTGGCCGGCATCCACCAGCGCGGCTGGACCGTGTTGGGCCTGCTCGACGACGACCGCGACAAGCAGGGCGCCCGCATTGCTGGCGTGCCGGTGCTCGGCCCCTTGTCGGCATTGACC
>JAOUIM010000174.1 GCA_029884035.1 Aquincola sp.
GCGACGCGGTGCAGCGGCGACAGCGACAGCGACAACAGCCACCACAGCGCGAGCGCCACGATCGGCGCTGCGATGACGATCGGCATCACGCTGCGCCAGGCCGCCGCGGCCGCCAGGCGGCCGCGCACGGCGAGCGGCTGGCCGACCTGAACGACTCGAGCCGGCGTGGCCGCGCCGTAAACGCGCCAGACTTCGCCCCCGAGGCGCAGGTCGCTGAACCCCAGCACCGCACGCGGCGGCAGCAACTGCGCGAGCGCATCCGGCCGGTTGGCATACAGCGCCACGCCGTCGAGCGACCACACCTGCACCACATAGTCGAATTCCGGGTTCTGCAGCGCGGCGCGCTCGTCGTCGGCGATGCGGCCCTGGTCGCGCAACGACAGCGCCATCTGTCGCAGGTGGTAGTCGAACAGCTCGTCCATCTCGGCGCGCACGCTGAAGTACGTGGCGCCGGCGACCGCGAGCGCGCTCAGGCCCGCCAACGCGAGCAGAAAGACGAACAGGCGGGCGCGCAGCGAGCGCATCGGCGCGGGGCCTAGGCGTCTTTCGGCGGCCCGGCGTAGTAACCCAGGCCACGCACGGTATGCAGCAGATCGTCGCCGAGCTTTCGGCGCAGCTGGTGCATGTAGACGGAAATCGCGTTGCTCTCCAGTTCCTCGCCCCAGCCGTAGAGCCGGTCTTCGAGTTGCGCGCGCGACAGGATGGCGCCGGGGCGTTCCATCAATGCTTGCAGCAGCGCGAACTCGCGCGCCGACAACAGCACCGGCCTGCCGCCACGGCTGACCTCGCGCGTGGCCGGGTCCAGTCTCAGGTCGGCCACCTCGAGCACCGTGCTCGCGCGCCCCGCCTGCCGGCGGCCGAGCGCACGCAGGCGTGCCAGCAGCTCGTCGAGTTCGAAGGGCTTGACCAGATAGTCATCGGCGCCCGCGTCGAGCCCGGCCACCTTGTCGGCCAGTGCGTCGCGCGCGGTGACCACGATCACCGGCGTCATGTCGCTGCGGCCCCGCAGCGCGGTGAGCACCTGCATGCCGCTTCGCTGCGGCAGGCCGAGGTCGAGCAACACCGCGTCGAAGCGCTCGGTGGCCAGCACCGCATCGGCGGCGCGGCCGTCGCGCACCCAGTCGGCGGCGAAGCCGTGGCCACGCAGCGCCTCGCGCAGGCTCTCGCCGATCATCGTGTCGTCTTCCACGATCAGCACACGCATGGTGAGGCTCTCGTCGGTCGGAGTCTTTCGCGGGCCATCTTGAAGGCGCGACCGCATGCGCAGATTAGGTGGACATTAGGGGTGAGGCCCTGCCGCGTTGTTCAAGGCAGTCTGACACAGGCGATGGAGGCGACCGAGGACTCGCGTCGGCGCCTGATCCTCATGATGAACATCCGGGTGCAGGCAACGGTGTCGACGTGATCGGATCCGGAAACCCTCAGGGCCAATAATCCTTGCGCGGCCGCTGTGCCGCGAAAGCGCCCGATGTGGAACGATCTGCTGCAAACGCATGGTTACTGGCTGCTCGCCGTGGGCTGCCTGCTCGAGGGCGAGACCCTGCTCGTGCTCGCGGGCTTTGCGGCCCATCGTGGCCTGCTCGACCCTGTGGCGGTGGTCGGCATCGCGGCGACGGCGGGATTCGCGGGCGACCAGGTCTTCTTCTGGCTCGGTCGTCAACACGGCGCGGCGCTGCTCGCACGCTGGCCATCGCTGGCGCAGCAGGCCGCGCGCGTCGATCGCCTCATCGAGCGCTGGCATGAGGCACTGATCGTCGGTGTGCGATTTGCGTACGGCCTGCGGATCGCCGGTCCAGTGCTGATCGGCGCCTCGAGCGTTTCGGCGTGGCGTTTCAGCGCCTTCAATGCGATCGGCGCGTTGCTCTGGGCGACGTCCGTCGCTGCGGTCGGCTGGGCCTTCGGTGCTGCCGCGCAGGCCCTGCTGGGCGAACTGCGCCATGTCGAAGGCTGGCTGTTCGCGGGCCTGCTCGTGGCGCTGGGCGTCGTGTGGCTGGTCCGGCGCCGCCGCACGGCCAAAGAGGGTCGGTCATCGCGACGGGTGCAGTGACAGCCGCAGGGTTCGTGCGGTTCGACCCCCGATCTCGACTGCACAGGTTTCATCCTGACACGCGGTATGCCCATTCGCAGAGAACTATCGTCCGCCACGCCAGTCTAGAAAGTTCGCTTCGCGTCCGATGCGATCACTCCGTGGAACGATCGAGGCGGCGCGCGCACACCATGTCGAATGAAACGAGGATCGCACACGCCATGAACAAACGTCACATCGCGAACCGCGTGCCGCGCCTGATCTCGCGTCTTTACCGCGCGGCCGATCTGCCGGCGCGCGCCGGCATGCTGTCCGTGCTGATCAGGCCGCTGGGCCCGCTGGGACTGGCGGCTGTGGCGTCGGGTGCCTTTGCGAGCCTCCTGCATCGACACCGTGGTGCCGGCATCGAGGTCGGTGTCGAGGAGGCGGGACGTTTTGACAGCGCGCAAGTGTTCGAGCTGGCGCGCTTCGTCGAACAGGTCGACACCGAGGTGTTTCAACAGGTGGTCGGGAGGGTGCTGGGTAGCCCCGCGGGATTTACCGCATTCGGCGTGGCTGTCGCGATGCTCGTCGTGCGCCAGTACCGTCGGCGCGGACGCGACGTCCGCGCCGACTGAACACGGCTATCGCGCCGGGAACCGAACCGCTCGGGCAGCGGACCTGTCCCGGGCCGTTGAGCGCCGACGCTTTGATGTCGGTCGCATGCTTCGGCGCGTGCTCCTCGTGCACGAGCTTGGCCTTCTTCAGTGCGTCCCTGAGGCAAGTTGGGGGGTATGAGGCCGTGCGCGGCCGGATCCGCGCGTGCTCTGTCCCAGCGCTGCGGTGCGAGCGCACGCTTGCCGAGCTCGGGTGACAGCAATGCGGACGGACGGTGTCTGCGGTCCAGGCTCGCCGCAGGGCCTTGATCTGGCGCAAGGGCGATCCGAAGCGGGCCGCCCGGCGCGCCGGCGGAGGTGGCACGCACCGAGCGACGGGTGTAGCCTGAACCGCTCCGGGGGTCTGCGAATGAAATTCCGCGTCTGGCTGTTGTGTCTGCTTGCGCTGCTCGTGGCGCAGGGGGTCGCGCGCGACGCACCGGCCGCGGGCGTGCCGCCAGTCGTCCTGGTGCGCATCGACGGCGCGATCGGCCCGGCGACCGCCGACCATGTCGCGCGCGGGCTGAAGAAGGCCGCGCAGTTGCGTGCGCAACTGGTCGTGCTGCAGATGGACACGCCGGGAGGACTGGACACGGCGATGCGCAGCATCATCAAAGACATCCTCGCCGCTCCGATGCCGGTGGCCGGATTCGTCGCGCCGCAGGGCGCGCGCGCGGCCAGTGCCGGCACCTACATCCTCTACGCGGCGCATATCGCCGCGATGGCGCCGGCCACCAACCTCGGTGCGGCAACACCGATCGCGGTGGGCCTGCCGATGCCCGGCGGGGAGCCCGCCGCGCGGCCCGCCAGCGCGGCGTCGGCAACTGAAGCCCCGCCGCACGACACCCTCGCGGCCAAGCGCATCAACGATGCCACCGCCTACATCCGCAGCCTGGGGCAACTGCGCGGACGCGACGTGGCGTGGGCCGAACAGGCCGTGCGCGAGGCGGTCAGCCTGTCGGCCAGCGACGCGCTGGCGCGCCACGTCACCGACATCGTCGCGACCGACCTCGACGATCTGCTGCGCCAGCTCGACGGCCGCCAGATCAGGCTGCGTGACGGCGTCGACGGCATGGTGACGCTGGCGACCGCCCGCGCGCCGGTGGAGAACTTCGAGCCCGACTGGCGCGGCCGGCTGCTCGCCGTGATCAGCGACCCGAGCCTGGCGCTGGTGCTGATGATGATCGGCGTCTACGGCCTGCTGTTCGAGTTCCTGAACCCCGGTTTCGTCGCCCCTGGGGTGATCGGCGGCGTGTGCCTGCTGCTCGCGATGTGGGGGCTGCAGATGCTGCCGATCAACTACGCCGGTCTGGCGCTGATCGTGCTGGGCATCGCGCTGTTCGTCGCCGAAGCCTTCGTGCCGAGTTTCGGCGTGCTGGGCCTGGGCGGCGTCGCGGCGTTCGCATTCGGCGCGCTCCTGCTCATCGACAGCGACGTGCCGGGCTTCGGCGTTTCGCCCGCGCTGGTCGGCGGCCTCGCATTCGTCTCTGCGCTGGTCGTCGTCGGCGTCGTGGCCATGGCTGCCAAGGCGAGGCTCCGGCCGATCGTCAGCGGTGCGCCGCAGATGATCGGCACTGCGGGCGAGGTCATCGAGTTCGACGGCCACGAGGGCTGGGCCCTGGTCGACGGTGAACGCTGGCGCGTGCACGCGTCGCAGCCGCTGCAGCCGGGCCAGCCCGTGCGCGTCACGCGCGTGGACGGCCTGACGCTCGAGGTCCATCCGGACACCTCGGCCATTCCTCAAGGAGAAACCTCATGATCCTCGACCTGCCGATCGGCCTCGGGTTCGTTCTCGTTCTGCTCGTGCTGCTGGTGGCGAGTTCGCTGCGCATCCTGCGCGAGTACGAGCGCGGCGTGGTGTTCCAGCTCGGGCGCTTCTGGCGCGTCAAGGGGCCGGGTCTGGTGATCCTGATTCCCGGCATCCAGCAGATGGTGCGCATCGACTTGCGCGTCGTCGTGATGGACGTGCCGAGCCAGGACGTGATCTCGCGCGACAACGTCACGCTCAAGGTCAATGCCGTGCTCTACTTCCGCGTCGTCGACCCCGAGCGCGCGGTGATCCAGGTTGAGAACTTCCTGATGGCCACCAGCCAGCTGGCGCAGACCACGCTGCGCGCCGTACTGGGCAAGCACACGCTCGACGAGATGCTGTCCGAACGCGAGCGCCTGAACCTGGACCTGCAGAAGATCCTCGACAGCCAGACCGATGCCTGGGGCATCAAGGTCACCAATGTCGAGATCAAGCATGTCGACCTCAACGACAGCATGATCCGCGCGATTGCGCGCCAGGCCGAGGCGGAGCGCGAACGGCGCGCCAAGGTGATCCACGCCGAGGGCGAACTGCAGGCCTCCGAGAAGCTGGCGCAGGCCGCCGAGATCCTGGGCAAGCAGCCGCAGGCGATCCAGTTGCGCTATCTGGAGACGCTGACCGTGATCGCCGCCGACAAGAACTCGACGATCGTGTTTCCGCTGCCGATGGACATCGTGGGGCCGCTGCTCGACGCGGTCAGGGCACGGTCGCTGCCGAAGGCCTAGGGCGCAGCGCGTGGGCAGGCGACGCGTTCAGGTACACGCCAACAGGTGCGCCGTCAGCTCCGCAGGCGTGCTCACCATCGGGCAATGCCCGGTGGCAATCTCGACGACTCGCCACCCCGGCTGCGATCGCACGCGCGTACGCATGCCATCGATCGTCGGATAGGCCGGACGGTTGCAGTCGATGAAGGTGCGCGGCATGCGCGCCCAGCGCTCGCCGTCGAAGTGCAGCGGCACGCGGTACATGCCGAACGGGTGCGGCACCTGGCGGCGCAGCAGCCAGTCGCGGTCGGCGCCCTCGATGCCGAAGTCGCGCGGGTCGGGCGGTGGCAGCGCGTTGTCATGGGCCTTGGCCGCGGCCAGGCGGGTCGCCACGACCTCGGGCGGATGCCCGCTGCCCCAGCCTTCGCCGGGCACCGGCACCATCGCATCGACATACACCAGCTGGCGCAGTGGATTCGGTGAACGAGAGGTCAGCACGTCCGTCGCGCCGGTGATCACCATGCCGCCGTAGCTGTGGCCCACGAGCACGATGTCGGTGAGTTCCTCGGCATCGACGAGGCCGAGCACGTCATCGATGTGGGTCTGCAGCGAGATGTTGGGCCGCCGCAGATGGGCGCGCTCCCCGTCGCCGGTGAGCGTGACCGCGTACACCTCGTGGCCCGCTGAACGCAGCGGGTCGATCACGCGGCGCCAGATCCAGGCGCCGCCCCAGGCGCCGTGCACGAGGACGAAGGTGCTCATTGGATGTGCTCCCGTTCGGGGTAGCGCGCGAGGCGGTCGGTCAGACGAGGACTATCGGTCATCAGGAGACCACTGTAGCGGAGCGTCCTAAGATGTTCCCTCGGAGGTGCCCGATGCAGCTGGTCTGTTGGAACGTGCAGTGGTGCCGCGGTGTCGACGGCCGCGTCGATCCGGGCCGCATCGCGCGCACCGTGCGCGCGCTTGCGCCCGGGGCCGATGTCGTGTGCCTGCAGGAAGTCTCGCGCGGCTTCGACTCGCTGGCGGGCAACGGCGGCGACGACCAGTTCGAGGCGCTGGCCTCGGCATTTGCCGGCTGGACCGCGATCGAAGGCGTGGCCGTCGACGTGCCACACCCTGCTGGCGGCCGACGTCAGTTCGGCAACCTCCTGCTGTCGCGCCTGCCCGTGCGGCAGGCGTTCCGCCACCTGCTGCCCTGGCCGGCCGACGCCGACCACGCCGACATGCAAAGGGTCGCGGTCGAGGCGGTGATCGCCGCACCCGACGTCGGCGAACTGCGGGTGACGACAACGCACCTGGCCTACTACAGCGCGGCGCAGCGCTTGGCACAGGTCGACGCACTGCGCGCACTGCACGCGGCGGCGCATGGCCATCGAACGCGGCCGGCGCGCGCCGACAGCTCCGACGGGCCGTTCCACTGGCGCGCACGGCCGTCCGCGGGCATCGTCTGCGGCGACTGCAACTGCGAGCCCGGCTCGCCCGGGCATGCACGCATGCTCGAGCCGTTCGCCGACGGCACGCCGTGCTTGCACGACGCCTGGCCGCTGGCGCATCCCGGTCGGCCGCACGATCCGACGGTCGGGCTATACGACACGGTGCAGTGGCCGCGCCAGTTCGCCTGCGACTTCGTGTTCGTCTCGGACGAACTGGTACCGCGAGTGCGGTCGTTGACCGTCGACTCAACGAGCGATGCCTCGGACCACCAGGCCGTGACCCTGACGCTGGCTTGAGCGCGGATAGCGGCCGTCCTCAGGCCTGGTCGGACATGTCCACCTGCCGCGCGCTCGCAGCCAGCGCGAGCGATGCGACCACGACGAGGGTCAACCCGGCGGTGAGCGAGGTGGCCTGCGCCACGCCACCGACCAGCGGCGGGCCGAGCACGACGCCGACCCAGCCGAGCGACGACACGAGCGCGATGCCTGCGGCCGGGCTCGCCCCCGGTATGCGCGAGGCGCTGACGAACAGGATCGGAATCACGTTGGCGAGCCCGAGGCCGACGAGTGCAAGGCCGGCCATCGCCACGCGCACATCCGGCACCAGCAGCACGCCCGACATTGCGGCGGCTGACAAGGTTGCGCTGACGGCGAGAAGGCGTGGAGTCGGCACGCGCTGGCGCAGCGCG
>JAOUIM010000175.1 GCA_029884035.1 Aquincola sp.
CTTATCGATGCGCACATCGGTCACCCGCTGCCCGAAGCGGATCTCGCCGCCCAACGCCTCGATCTCGGCGCGCATCTTCTCGACCATGCCGACGAGCCGGAAGGTGCCGATGTGCGGCTTGGCGACGTAGAGGATCTCGTCGGGCGCGCCGGCCTTCACGAACTCGTCGAGCACCTTGCGCGTGAGGTGGCGCGGATCGCTGATCTGGCTCCACAGCTTGCCATCGGAGAAGGTCCCCGCGCCGCCTTCGCCGAACTGCACGTTCGACTCGGGGTCGAGCACGCCGCGGCGCCACAGGCCCCAGGTGTCCTTGGTGCGTTCGCGCACCTGGCGGCCGCGCTCCAGCACCAGCGGCCGCAAGCCCATCTGCGCCAGCAGCAGCGCGGCGAACAGGCCGCACGGACCGAAGCCCACCACGAGCGGCCGCGGGCGAGCGACGGCGTGGAAGTCCGCCGGCGCGTGGGCCAGGAATCGGTAGCGCGTGTCGGGGCTTGGTCGCACCTGCGCGTCGCCCTCGAAGGCGCGCAGCAGCGCCGCCTCGTCGACGCCGGGGCCAAGTTCGCAGTCGAGCGTGTAGATGAGCACCACCGCCGACTTCTTGCGCGCGTCGTAGGCGCGCTTGAAGACGTTGATGTTCTTCAGTTGGTGCTCGGCCAGCCGCAGGCGGGCCAGCACGGCCGGGCGCAGCGCGTCCGGGGCGTGGTCCAGCGGCAGGCGCAGCTCGGTGATTCTCAGCATGGGCCCGTCACCCCGAGGCGGCTCGCCACGCCGCCTCTCAAACGGTCAGGCGGTGCAGCGCCGGCTCAGCCGCCCCGGTGTGCGCGCTTGCCGGGGTTCTTCTTGCTGCGCGTGTGCGAGCCGCGCTCCTTGCTGACGCGCTGGCCGCCGCCGGTATTGCTGTTGGTGCCCTGCACCGTCGCAGGGCGCGGGGTCGCGCGACGGTCGGCCTCGGTGACGATCTTGTTGCCCATGTTGGCTCCGGGAGGTTCTCTTGTCGAGGGGCGAATTAGGCCACAGGCTCGCGCAGGGGCCGCCGGGGGCTGGCCGGCGCGCTTGACATCGATTCCCCAGTCCACAGGGAACCGCCGGCGCATCATCTGGCGCCGCTGCTCGCGCTGCTGCAGGAGCGGAACGTCGTGACCGCGGCGAGGAGCGTGCCGAACCCAGACGCTCGGACCTGAGTCCACCCGATCACGTCCGCTCGACCGCGACATCGATGAGGGTCGTCGGGCGCGAGTCGCGCGCATCAACCCCCGGGCCCAGAAATTGAAAGCGGCGCAGGTGATGAGCCTGCGCCGCGTCGTGCCAGCAAAGCCCGGGCGACGTCCGCCCGGGCCTGAGGACATCAGTCGCTTTCCAGTTCGGCTTCGCTCCAGCTGGTGCCATTGTCATTGCTGCGCAGCTTGACCGTGGCGCCGACCTGGGCGGCCGCCAGAAAGGCATCCCGCGTCATGGGAATGCTGGTGCCGCCGCGGGAGTCGGTGAACGACAGACCGTTGACGTCGACCGCCGTGCCCAGGATGGTGAGCGTGGTGCCCGAGGCGGCGGTGACCATGCCGCGCAGTTCCAGTCGCGTGTCGGCGTTGCGCGCTTCCAGCTCGGTGGCCACCACCGTGGTGCCGTCGCTGGCCACGCGGCCGCGCAGGCGCACATGCTGGCCGGTGACCACGCCGTTCAGCGACAGGCCGTTCAGAGCAGTGCTTGCGTTGGCCTTGATGGTCACGTTGGGCAGGCCGGTGAGCTTGAAGGTCAGCACGCCGTTGCTGAAGGCGGGCGCCTGCACGTTGCCTTCCAGGCGCGAGCCGTCGCGCAGCGACACCTTGGTGGCCGTCAGCACGCCGTTGGCGAGTGCGCCTTCGGCTTCCAGCTTCACGCCCAACGCGAAGTCGGCTTGCGTGCCGCCTTCCCAGCGCGTGCTGCCGCTGGTGTTGACCGTGACGTTGCCGATTCGGAAGCTGGTCGACGTGCCGCTGAGCACGATGCCTTCCACTTCGGCCTGCGCCCGGCTGGTGCTGCTGGACAGGCCGCCTTCTGGCTCGACCTTGGTGGCCACCAGCGTGCCGCAGGTGTTGCCGGCGTTGCTGCAGCTGCCCTTGACCTCAACCACCAGGCCGTTCCAGCTGGCCGCAGGCATGTCGCTGGTGGTGGTGCTGGCGCTGTAACTGACGGCGAGGGTGCCGACGTTGAACGAACTGCTGCCGTCGTGGTTGCTGACGACGCCCTTCACCTCGTACAGGGTTCCGCTGGCCGACAGCTTGTTGACGAAGCTGGCCTGCAGGCCGCCCTTGTCGTCCGGCTGGCCCTGCACCCGGACGAAGTTGCCGGGCGCCAGCGCCAGCGTGCCGGTGCGCAGCGTGTTGTCCTCGTATTTGGTGGTGGTGTCGTCGATGCGCACGGTCTGGCCCATCACGACGATGCGGCTGTCGTCGAGCACCTGCTCGATGCGCCCGCTGATGGAGTCGTCCACCTTGAAACCCAGCACATTCGTGGCGCTGTTGAAGTCCACGCGCACGACGCTGCCGATGGGCAGGGCCGCCCGGGTGGTGGCGCCGGCGCCGTCGCCCGTAACCTTGCTGTCGTCGAACCGCGTGATCGACACGCCGTTGTCGTCGTAGTGCACGCCGTTGACGATCACGCTGCCGTAGCCGGTCACCGTGCCGAAGGCCACGCCGGTGCCGTTGATGCCGCCACCACCACCGCCGGTGCCGTCGATGCCGCCGCCACCACCACCGCCGCAGGCGGCCAGCAATGCTGCGGTGAATGCCGCGGCTATTGCCGCCCTGGATTTGCTCGTCATTTCGATTCTCCTTGGGGGAATGTCGGGGCAGCAGGTGCCTCGATGTGATAAACGCCCATGCCCAGGCGCACGCGTGGTACGTCGGGCTGGTCATCGGGGGTCAGGCTGTCCTTGTCGGACAGCCAGCGATCCAGGTGCTCGAGCAGCTCCTGGGCGCGGGCGGCGCTCTCGCGCGTGAAGTCGGGCACCACGGCAGCGGGGATGCTCACGTACATCACCTTGCGCTGGTAGCGCGGGTTGGTGGTGCCGTGCTGCAGGTTGTGGTCGATCGTGGTGATCAAGTCGGCCACGTCGGTGCCCAGGATGGCCAGCTTGTCCACCTCGCTGGACTTGGGCACGTATGCACGCGTGACCAGTTCGAGCCGCTGGTCCTCGCGTCGCGCCACGGCGCCCACCCGCAGGAGTTCGTCCAGCACGGCGCGCACCGGCATGTCACCGCTGAAGCGGCGCACCAGTTCGGCGAAGTTGTGGTCACCGTCCTGCAGCGTCAGCGGCAGTGGGTGGCCGAGGCCGTCCTGGTAATGGGGGTCGCGCACCCATCCGGTCAGTACGCGGGTGGCGCGGTTCGCCGCTTCGCTGGGCAGCGCGCGCACCGGCTCAGGCCCGCTGACCAGGCGCTGCACGTCTTTGCGGGTCAGGCCGGTCAAGATGGAGGCGCGCGAGATGCTGGGTTTCTTGCCAGGGATGCTGAACTCGTCCATCGCCACCTGCACGTAGGCATGCTTGGCCAGTTCCTCCAGCACGCCGAAGGGCACGTTGTGACGCAGCAGCAGGCGGCACACAGGGCGCAGCAGTTGCAGCACGGAGGCTGTCAGCGCGGTGTGGAGTCGATTGGTGGCGTCCATAGTTGGGAAATTTATCCCAAAATTTGGCCAAGTCAAGTCGGATCGCCGACAACATCATCGACTTTGTTTCAAGATGTGACTGATTGACGCTCTGCCAAGTGGGCTTCCTCGCCACTGGTTTCGAGCCGAAATCAGCGTCTGTGGCCCCTCCTGCCAGGTTTGTACGCGGCAAGGCAACTCGCGACGACGGTCCGCGCCGACGGCTGAGAGGGTCGCTTCCGGGTCGAAAGCACAAGGCCGTTGCGGACCGCGTACCCGCAACGGTCCACCCCGGACCCGTCGTCCTCACCCTTCGAGCAGCCGCACCTTCACCGACTTCCCCTTGACCCTCGCCGCCGACAGCTTCTTCAACACCTCACCCGCGATGCCACGCTCCACCGCCACGTAGGTCGAGAACTCGTTGACGTTGATCTTGCCGATCTGCGTCGCCGCGTAGCCGAGATCCTTGGTCAGCGCGCCCAGCACGTCGCCGGGGCGGATCTTCTCCTTGCGCCCGCCTGCGATCTGCAGCGTGGCCATCGGTGGACGCAGCGGTTCACGGGTCGCGGGCGTCAGGGCGGCGAGCGGCTGCCACTGCGACGTGAAGCCCAGGGCGTGCTCGATCTGGCCCACGCGGCCCATCTCGTCGAGGCTCGACAGGCTGAAGGCCCACCCCTCGGCGTCCACCCGCCCGGTGCGGCCGATGCGGTGCGTGTGCGTCGCCGGTTCGGGTGTCACGTCGACGTTGATCACCGCTTCGAGCTCGGCGATGTCGAGCCCGCGCGCAGCGATGTCGGTGGCCACCAGCACGCTGGCGCTGCGGTTGGCGAATTGCACCAGCACCTGGTCGCGGTCACGCTGGTCCAGGTCGCCATGCAACTCCAGCGCCGCGAAGCCCTGGGCCTTCAACACGTCCACCAGGTTGCGGCACTGCTGCTTGGTGTTGCAGAAGGCCAGCGTACTTACCGGCCGATGGTGGTTGAGCAGCAGCGACACCGCATGCAGGCGCTCGTCCTCGCGCACTTCGAAGAAGACCTGGCGAATCTGGGTGGCGCTCGGCTGTTCGGCCACAGTCACCGTCTGCGGCTCGCGCAGGAAGGCCGCGGCAAGCTTGGCGATGCCTTCCGGGTAGGTGGCCGAGAACAGCAGCGTCTGGCGCTGCTTCGGGCACTGGCGGGCGACGCTGGCAATGTCGTCATGGAAGCCCATGTCGAGCATGCGGTCGGCCTCGTCGAGCACCAGCGTGTTCAGCGCGTCGAGGGCCAGACTGCCGCGCGCCAGGTGGTCCATGATGCGCCCCGGCGTGCCGACGACGATGTGCGCGCCATGCTCCAGGCTCGCCAGTTGCCCTCGCATGGGGCTGCCGCCGCACAGCGTGAGCACCTTGATGTGGTCTTCGGCCCGCGCCAGGCGCCGCACCTCCTGCGTCACCTGGTCGGCCAATTCGCGCGTCGGGCACAGCACGAGCGACTGCACGGCAAAGCGGCGCGGGTTCAGGTTGGCGAGCAGCGCCAACGCAAATGCCGCCGTCTTGCCGCTGCCGGTCTTGGCCTGCGCGATCAGGTCTTTGCCCGCCAGCGCCAGCGGCAGGCTGGCGGCCTGGATCGGCGTCATGCGCGTGTAGCCCAGACGCTGCAGGTTGGCCAGCGTGGCCGGCGGCAGCGGCAGGCTGGCGAAGTCCGAAGTCTTTTCCGCTGCGCGCGGCGCGCACGTGTTCATGGGCGATTATCCAGGCCGTGCCGCAAACGCAACTTCCCATCCCCACCCACGCGCAACGCCTGCCGCCGCACGTCGGCGAGGCCCAACTCGCGCGCATCCGCCACGCGGTGCATCACCTGCCGCAAGTGGTCAAGCCGGCCGATTACCTCGCCGACACGCATGCCGATTTCGAGACCCACCTCGACACGCTCGGCCTCGTGCTGCTGCAAAAGCCCGTGCCCGGGCAGCGCCCGAGCCGCTGGATCGACCCGGCGCTGATCGACGCCGCGCTGGCCCACCTCGACGCGGTGGGCAGCGGCCCGAAGGCACGCCCGCTGATGCTGGAGCGCACGGCCGCACTCGAGCAGATGGGGGTGTCGCGCCGCGCCGGCGTCTGGACGCGCCTCGTCCGCCAAACGCTCAAGCTGTCGGAGCCGGGCTGGGCCGTACCGGTACTGTTCCGCGTGCCGGTGCCGGCCGATGCGGTGTGGGCCTACTTCCGCGACGGCGACGCGCCGGCGCTGCAGGCCGCGCTGGGGCCCGCGCCGCAACACCCCGAGGCGGCTTCGATCCGCGCACACCTGGAATCGCTCGTCGAGCGCAGCCGGGCGCTGTCGACACAGCACCTGCCGTCCCTGCTGCCGCGCCTGCAAGCCGAGTGCAGCACGCCGCTGCCCTGGCCCGAACTCAAGGCCGCGTGCTCGCGCGCACAGGACCGCTGGGAACACCAGACCAGCGAGCTCGATGCGCTGGCCGGCCTGAACACCGACCTCGCCTTCCAGGGCTACCCCGACACCTTCGCCAAGGCGCGGCAGCTGCAGCGCAAGGTCACGCTCTACGTCGGCCCGCCCAACAGCGGCAAGACCCACGCTGCCTTCGAGCGCCTGGCGCAGGCTGCGAGCGGCGCCTACCTGGCCCCCCTGCGCCTGCTCGCGCTCGAAGGGCGTGACCGGCTGGCCGCGCGCGGCGTGCCCTGCTCGCTGCTCACCGGTGAAGAGAACGTGCCGGCGCCCGGCGCGCGCGTGGTCAGCAGCACGATCGAGATGGTCGGCACCAACACCGTCATCGACGTGGCGGTGATCGACGAAGCGCAGATGATCTTCGACGCCTCGCGCGGCTGGGCCTGGACGCAGGCCATCGTCGCCGTGCCGGCGAGCGAGGTCATCGTCATCTGCTCGGCCTACGCGGTGCCGGCGATCGAGAACCTGCTCAAGCTCTGCGGCGAGCGCTGCACCGTGCGCGCCTTCGAGCGCAAGCAGCATGTGCAGCTGCTCGCGCAGCCGGTGCCCGTGCACTCGCTGATGCTCGGCGACGCGGTGGTGGCCTTCAGCCGCCGCGACGTGCTGATGCTGCGCGACCAGATCGCCGCCGCCGGCCACCCGGTCTCCGTGATCTACGGCGCCCTGCCGCCGGAGGTGCGCAAGCGCGAGGCCGAGCGCTTTGCCGAAGGCGCCTCGCACATCCTGGTGGCCACCGACGCCATCGGCATGGGACTGAACCTGCCGATCCGGCGCGTGTTGTTTTCCACGATGACCAAGTTCGACGGCATCGATGACCGCCCGCTCGGCGAGAGCGAGGTGCACCAGATCGCCGGACGCGCCGGGCGCTTCGGCATCCACGAGGAAGGTTTCGTCGGCGTGCTGAAGGAGGCCGAGCCCGGCGCGCTGAAACTGCTCACCGAGCTGCTGCCGAAGACGCCGCGCGCGCCGCGCGACTTCAAGGCGCCGGTGGCGCCGAACAACTGGCACGTGCAGACCATCGCCTCGCGCCTGCAGATGACGCGGCTGCGCGACGTGCTCGGCGTTTTCGTCGAGCAGTTGAAGCTCGACGACGCGCACTTCGCGGTGGCCGAGCTGGAGCAGATGCTGACGCTGGCCGAGCAGCTCGACGATTGCGCCGCGCGCCTGTTGCTCAAGGAGCGCTTCGTCTACGCGCAGGCGCCCGTGGACACGCGCACCGAGAACCAGCT
>JAOUIM010000176.1 GCA_029884035.1 Aquincola sp.
GGCCACCTTCTGCCGGCTGCCGGTGAGCAGGTTGAACAGGGCCGTTTTGCCGCAGTTCGGGTTGCCCACGAGGGCGATCAGAGCGCCCGCGGGATGGACGTGGACGACAGCCTCGTTCATTCGAGTGCGACCACATGGACGCACGCTGCCTCGGCCCGCCGCAGCGCGAACCGCGAATGGCCGATGCGTACCACCAGCGGGTCACCCGCCGGCCAAGCGCGAGCCACCACGGCCACGCTCTCGCCGTTCACCAGTCCGATGTCGGCCAGCTGCTGCCGCCGCTCGGCAGGCTGGGCAGCGGCCGAGACATCGACACGGTGGACGCGGGCAGGCTGGTCGAGCGCCAGCTGGTCCAGCGTGGCGGGCCGATTGGCAGCGACCAGGGCATGGGGCATCGTGGGGGCAGTCTAAGTCAAATAGGAATCATTCGCATAAAGGACGCCGCGACCGGAGGCCGCTGGATTGCGGCGAATCAACATCGCGACAGAAGGCCAGTCTTCGTGTCGCGCGCTGTGACGGCCAGGCAACGGTGCGGGTCAGCACCCGGCATGGGCCCGCGTGCGCAGCCGGACCAGCCGCGTCTCGTCAGGGCATCCACTACATTCGGCGCCGATGGACGATGCGTCGAACTATCACGCGCGACTGCTGACCAGATCTGCTGGCGAAGTTGTTCGGCGACCTCGATGCGTAAACGGCGCGATTGCTGCGCCGCCACCTCGGCGTGTTGCGTGCGCTGCGTGAGCGCGACGTCGAGATCGACTATGTCGGCGGCACGAGCATGGGGGCGGTGCTGGCGGTACTGGTTGCGTCCGACCAGCCGCAGGACTTGCCGATGCACGCGGTGCGCCGCGCCTTCGCACGCAACCCGACCGGTGACTTCAATTTCGTGCCCCTGGTCTCTTTGTTCGGCGGCATGCGCCGCGTTCGTGCGCTGCGGCAGGCGGTGATCGACGTGTTCGGCCGCGAGCCCGACATCGAGGATCTGTGGAAGAACTACTTCTGCATTGCCACGAACTACTCGCAGGCGCGCGAGGAAGTGCTCCAGCACGGCGACCTGCAGGCGGCGGTGCTCGCCAGCGGTGCGATCCCCGGGGCGCTTCCGCCGTTGGTGCGCAACGGCGACCTGCTGTGCGACGGCGCCACCTTCAACAACTTTCCGGTCGACGTGATGCGCGCGCGCCGCGGCGTCGGCTGCGTGATCGCGTCGACCTCAGCGCGCGCAAGCCGCGCAAGATCGAGTTCGCCGAAGTGCCCGGCCCGTGGACGCTCCTGCTCGACCGCCTGCGGCCGCGCAAGTCGCGCCGATTCCACCTGCCGTCGCTTTCGTCGATCCTGCTCAACGCGACGATCCTGTACAGCGAGTCGCGCCTACCCGTGTCCGCGCGCCTGGTCGACGTCCACTTCAAGCCCCCGCTCGAGCGCGTAGGGCTGTTGCAGTGGAACCGTATCGACAGCATCGTGCAGCAGGGCTACGAGCATGCGCAGGGCGTGCTCGCCCGGCCCGAGGTGCGCCGTCGCCTCGATGCGGTCGCCGGCGGTCGCGTGACCGCCTAGCGCACGCGGCGGCCTCAGCGCGTGCCGCGCGCGAGCAGCTGATGCTCGCAATCGGGCATGTCGCACTTGTCGCACACCCACTGCCAGGCGGGCTGCTCCGCGTCGCGCGCAGCCAGGCGCGTGAACAGGCCAGTGCCTGGAGCGGCGCGCTCGCGCAGCAACGGCGACACGGCATCGAGTGCGCTCTCGACGCGCGCGTCGGCCAGTCCGCCGACGAGCGACCAGCCGATGCGATGTTCGGCCAGCAGTTCGCGCACGATCGAATCGACCGGGCCGCGCACATGTGGGCCGTCGCGCTGCAGGCCGTCGGGCACCCATGGCAGGTCGAGTGCGGTCACGAGGGTGTGCGCGGCCAGGGCCAGATGCGCGGCACCGGCCCAGGCGTCGAGCGAGCGGTCGCCGTACACGAGTCGGCTGTAGACGGCGACCATCAGGGCCGTGGTGTCGGCCACCACGACGTCGTGGCGTTCGGCAGCCGCCGCGATGCGCTCGTGCTGGATCTGGGCGATGCCACGCTGTTCGTCCGCGCGCGGGGTGCGCCGGGCGCGCTCGCACCAGGTGCGCAGGTACTCGTCGACATGGGTGCAGGCCAGGCCGGTGTCCAATGCCAGGCGCCGCGCGAGTTCGACAGCCAGCGTCGACTTGCCGGTGCTTTCGGCGCCGACGATGGCGATGACGATCGCCCCGCTCATGGCACCGCCATGCGCCGCTGCCAGGCGCGCCAGCCCACCACCGACAGCACGGCAAACAGTGCGTACAGCAGCACCGTGAGCCAGAGCCCCTTGATCGCGAAAACGGCAATGCTGACCAGGTTCACCGCCAGCCACACCGGCCAGTTCTCGACATACTGGCGCCCGAGCAGCCATTGACCCGCCACACTGCCCGCGGTGGGCAGCGCGTCCCAGTATGGGACGTCGCTGTCGGTGACATGGTCGAGCAGGGCACCGAGCGCCGGCCACGACGCCAGCGTGAGCGCCGCGAGGGCCAGCCGCGCGCGCGGTGCCAGGTGGCGCACGCGCAGCGCCGTGCCGTCGGCCTGGTGGCCGAAACGCCACTGCCACCAACCCCAGGCGGCGATCAGCGCGAAGAAGACCTGCAGGCTGGCCTCGCCGTAGAGCTTGCTGTGGGCGAACAGCACCATGTACGCGAGTGAGCTCGTGATTGCGAGCGGCCAGGCGATCAGCTGCACCCGCATGTTGGCGAACACCATCCACAGCGCGAGCACGAAGGCGACGAGTTCGAGCCAGGTGACCGGACTGCCGAGCAGGACAACCGGCGCCGCGAGCAGCGGTTCGAGAAGTGTCATCGCGAGCGCCTCAGCGCCGCGGCGGCGTGACCTGGACCAGGATCTCGTCGGGCTTGACCATGCCGAGTTCCCAGCGCGCGCGCTCCTCGACCATCTCCAGGCCCTCGCGCAGGTCGCGCACCTCGGCTTCGAGGCGCGTGTTGCGAAGGTGTGCCTGTTCGTTTGCGGCCTGCTGGCGCGTGAGCTGCAACTCGAGGTTCATCGCGTAGGGCTTGCCGTTGTTGCCGAGCCAGAGTTGCACCTGAACCAGCACGATCAGCGCCAGCAGGGCGAGGGTGCTCAGCGGCAGGCGCATCGGCGGGTGCTCAGCGAACGCTGTAGAAGGCCCCGCGCCCGGCGTACGTCGCGACGTCGCCGAGGTCTTCTTCGATGCGCAGCAACTGGTTGTACTTGGCGATGCGGTCGCTGCGGCTCATCGAGCCGGTCTTGATCTGGCCGGCATTGGTGCCCACGGCGATGTCGGCGATCGTGCTGTCCTCGGTCTCGCCCGAGCGGTGGCTGATCACGGCGGTGTAGCCGGCGCGCTTGGCCATCTCGATCGCCGCGAAGGTCTCGGTCAGCGTGCCGATCTGGTTGATCTTGATCAGGATCGAGTTGGCGATGCCGCGCTCGATGCCTTCCTTCAGGATCTTGGTGTTGGTGACGAACAGGTCGTCGCCCACGAGCTGCACCTTGCGCCCGAGCTTGTCGGTCAGCAGCTTCCAGCCATCCCAGTCGCCCTCGGCCATGCCGTCCTCGATGCTGACGATCGGGTACTTGTCGCACCAGGTCGCCAGGATGTCGGTCCACTCGGCAGCGCTCAGAACGAGGCCCTCGCCGTCGAGGTGGTACTTGCCGTCCTTGTGGAACTCGCTGGCGGCGCAGTCCAGGCCGATCGCGATCTGCTCGCCGGGCTTGTAGCCGGCCTTCTCGATCGCCTCGAGGATGAGCTGGATCGCGGCCTCGTGGCTGGCCACGCTCGGCGCGAAGCCGCCCTCGTCGCCCACCGCGGTGCTCATGCCGCGGCCATCGATGATCTTCTTGAGCGCGTGGAACACCTCGGCGCCGTAGCGGATCGATTCACGGAACGATGGCGCGCCCACCGGCAGGATCATGAACTCCTGCAGGTCGATGTTGTTGTTCGCGTGGGCGCCGCCGTTGATGACGTTCATCATCGGCAGCGGCATCAGGTGGGCGCCCATGCCGCCGAAGTAGCGATACAGCGGCAGCCCCGATTCCTCGGCGGCGGCACGCGCGACGGCCATGCTCACAGCCAGCGTTGCGTTGGCGCCCAGCCGCCCCTTGTTCTCGCTGCCGTCCAGGTCGATCAGGGTCTTGTCGAGGAAGGCCTGCTCCGACGCATCGAGGCCGAGCACGGCTTCGCTGATCTCGGTGTTGATGTGCTCGACCGCCTTGAGCACGCCCTTGCCGAGGTAACGTGACTTGTCGCCGTCGCGCAGCTCGATCGCCTCGCGGCTGCCGGTGGACGCCCCGCTGGGCACCGCGGCGCGGCCCATCGTGCCGGACTCCAACAGCACGTCGCACTCGACGGTGGGGTTGCCACGGCTGTCCAGAATCTCCCGGCCGACGATGTCGACGATCGCACTCATTCGCTCTTTCCTTCTCGTTGTGAATCAGACCGGCGCCGAGACGCCCTCGACGAGCACCATGTTGAAGTACACGGTGGCACCCTGGCGCAGCTTGCGCACGCGCTGGTACTGCTCGTCGTCCCACCAGGCTTTGGCCTGGTCGTAGCTCGGGAAGCGCAGCATCGCGACGCGATGTGGCTGCCAGTCGCCCTCGAGCGTCTCGTGCCGGCCGCCGCGCACCAGGTACTCGCCGCCATGAGCCTTGACGACGGCGGGCGCCTCGGCCATGTACTTCTTGTACTGCTCCATGTCGGTGATGTGCATCTCGACGATCAGGTAGGCGGGCGCGGTCATCGGTGCATCCTTCAGCAGGCGAAGTCGTTCTCGAGCAGCGGCTGCCGCTTGACCACGCGGTCGAGCGCGACGAGCTGTTCGAGCAGCGCCTTCATGTGCCTCAGCGGCACCGCGTTCGGGCCGTCGGACAAGGCCTTGGCAGGATCCGGATGCGTCTCCATGAAGACGCCGGCGATGCCGACCGCGATCGCCGCGCGCGCCAGCACGGGCACGAACTCGCGCTGCCCGCCCGATGAGGTGCCCTGGCCGCCGGGCAGCTGCACGCTGTGGGTGGCGTCGAACACGACCGGCGCACCAGTCTCGCGCATGATCGCCAGCGAACGCATGTCGGACACGAGATTGTTGTAGCCGAAGCTTGCACCCCTTTCGCAAGCCAGGAAGCTGTCCTCGGGCAGCCCCTTTTCGCGGGCCGCCGCACGTGCCTTGTCGATCACGTTCTTCATGTCGTGGGGCGCAAGGAACTGGCCCTTCTTGATATTCACCGGCCGGCCCGACTGCGCGACGGCGCGGATGAAGTCCGTCTGGCGCGACAGGAACGCCGGTGTCTGAAGGACGTCGACGACGGCGGCGACCGCCGTCACTTCGGCCTCGCTGTGCACGTCGGTCAGCACCGGCACCTGCAACTCGCGCCGGACCTTGGCGAGGATTTGCAGGCCCTTTTCCATCCCCGGACCGCGGAACGAGGTGCCGCTCGAGCGGTTGGCCTTGTCGTAGCTCGACTTGAAGATGAACGGGATGCCCAGCGCGCCGGCGACCTCCTTGAGACTTCCGGCGACGTCCATCTGCAGCTGCTCGCTCTCGACGACACAGGGGCCGGCGATCAGGAAGAAGGGCCTGTCGAGGCCGACCTCGAAACCGCACAACCTCACTTCGACCCCCAGGTCGCGACGCACCCGATCATGCGACGACCTTCACCGGCGAATTGGTGCGCACCATCTGGTGATCGAGCGCCGCCTTCACGTAATGGATGAACAGCGGATGTCCGTCCCAAGGCGTGCTCTTGAATTCGGGGTGGAACTGGACGCCGACGAACCAGGGATGCACGTGCTGCGGCAACTCGACGATCTCGGTCAGCTTCTCGCGCTGCGTGATCGCGCTGATCACGAGCCCCGCGATCTGCAGTCGGTCGAGGTAGTGCTCGTTGGCCTCGTAGCGGTGGCGATGACGTTCGGTCACCAGGGGGCCATAGATGCGGTGTGCCAGTGTGCCGCTCACGACGTCCGAAGTCTGCGCACCCAGGCGCATCGTGCCGCCAAGGTCGGAGTTGGCGTCGCGCTTCTGGATCGAGCCGTCGCGGTCCTGCCACTCGTCGATCAACGCGATCACGGGATGCGGCGTCGCCGGGTCGAACTCGGTGCTGTTGGCATTCGCGAGCCCGGCCAGGTGACGCGCCACCTCGATCGTCGCGACCTGCATCCCCAGGCAGATGCCCAGGTAGGGAATCTTGTTCTCTCGCGCGTACTTGGCCGCGAGGATCTTGCCCTCGACGCCGCGCTTGCCGAAGCCGCCGGGCACGAGCACGGCATCGAACCTGGCCAACTGGCTGACGTTCTGCTCGGTCAGCGTCTCGGCATCGACGTACTCGATCTTGACCCGCGCATGGTTGTGGATGCCGGCGTGGCGCAGCGCCTCGTTGAGCGACTTGTACGAGTCCGAGAGGTCGGTGTACTTGCCGCACATCGCGATCGCGACCTCGCGCTTGGGATGCAGCACTTCCTGCACCAGTGTGTCCCAGCGCCGCAGGTCGGCCGGACGCGTGAGCATCTGCAGCTTCATGCAGATCTGTTCGTCCAGGCCCTGCTCGTGCAGCACACGCGGCACCTTGTAGATGACGTCGACATCGGGCATCGAGATCACGCCATGCAGCGGCACGTTGGTGAACAGGCTGATCTTCTCGCGTTCGTCGTCGGGGATGAGCCGGTCGGCGCGGCACAGGATCGCGTCGGGCTGGATTCCGATCTCGCGAAGTTTCTGCACCGTGTGCTGCGTCGGCTTGGTCTTGAGTTCGCCGGCGGCGCCGATGTAGGGCACGTAGGTCAGGTGCACGAACGCGAAGTTCGTGGCACCGAGCTTCAGGCTCATCTGGCGCACCGCCTCGAGGAAGGGCAGGCTCTCGATGTCGCCGACCGTCCCGCCGATTTCGACGATCGCCACGTCGACCTTCTGCGCATTGGCGCCGCGCAGCACGAACTCCTGGATCTCGTTGGTGACGTGCGGGATCACCTGCACCGTCTTGCCCAGATAGTCGCCGCGGCGCTCCTTCTCGAGCACGGACTTGTAGATCTGGCCGGTGGTGAAGTTGTTGCTGCGCTTCATCCGCGTGGTGATGAAGCGCTCGTAATGGCCGAGATCCAGATCGGTCTCGGCGCCGTCGTCGGTGACGAACACCTCGCCGTGCTGGAACGGGCTCATCGTGCCCGGATCGACGTTGAGGTACGGATCCAGCTTGATGAGGGTGACTTTGAGGCCCCGCGATTCGAGGATCGCGGCCAGAGACGCT
>JAOUIM010000177.1 GCA_029884035.1 Aquincola sp.
CGCCCGCCGCATCGCGCTACTCCTTCGACGAGGGCACCACGTGGTCCGCGCCGGTATTGCTGTCGCGCGATGCGGCGGGCGCGCCGACCGGTGGGCAGTCGATCACCGCGCGCGATGCGCTGGCCTTCGTCGTCGACAACGAGAAGCCCAGTGTGTTCGCCCCGCCGGTCACCACCGGCCCGCGTGTCGTCGTCGCGTGGAACAGCGCGTACTGTCCACCCGATCCCGCGGCGGGCAATGCCGGCGCCTACACGAATGCCACGCAAGGTGCAACGGACTTCGATGGTGACGGCACGCCAGATCGGCCCTTCCACTGCGTGTGGACGGCGATGACGGTCGATCCCGCGCTGGCGGCATGGGAGGTCCAGCAGCTCACGAATGGCCAGCGCGATGCCGTCAATGAAGTGGTCTCGGGCAGTTCCGCGGGCAATGCATTCGCGCTGGCTTGGCAGGAGGATCCAGCGGGCCTGCAGCCCGGCGAAGCGGAGGGGCGAGGCGACGGCGGCATGGGCTCGCATGTCACCGGGGGCACGAACATCTGGTACACGCACGCGCCGAGCCCAAGCGGTGCGACGCTGCGCTCGAACATCGCTCAGCTCAGCGACAACAACGTGGTGGGCACCGGGCAGCCTGGCGCATCGCGGCCGCACCTGCAGCTCGCCGGAACGATGGCCGCCGTGGGATACGAGGAATCGGCGTGCCCCGGCGGCAATGGTGGCAAGTGCATCGTCTACCACGCGTTCCCCTATTCGACGCACGACGCGAACTCATCCGGCACGGTCGTCAGCGACGTGACGAAGCACTCGCGGCGCGTGCGCTTCGTGCTGCAGGGCGCGTCCGCGGCGGGCGCTTCGACCTTGCGCACCGTCGTGATGTGGCGCGAGTCGCCGGCCGCAGCACAGGCGGCGCCAGCCGACATCGTGGTGCGGCGCGGCCTGGTCGACGCGATCGCGCGACCGGGGTCGAACGGCTACCAGCCGGGCGACCTGCTGGCCGACGTGCCGCAAAACATGACCAACGTGGCCGCCGCGGGCGGCAACGCCAATGCGCACCGGGCGATCGTTCGCGGTGACTTCATCGGTCTCGCGTATGACCTGACGCCCAACATGGATGCGGCCAATCCCGAGAAGACGGCGAGCCCGTCGACGAATTACAACCTGTTCTTCACCCGGTCCACGGAGGGCGGTCACGCGGGAAGCTGGAGTGCACCGGCCAACCTGTCACGCGTCGAATCTCCCTCGCTGACCGTGGTCGAACCTCGGCTCGTGCCCACGCCAGGCACGATCGTGAATCCGCTGACGGGGACGCCTGACGCTGGGGACACGCAGGACCCAAACGTCTTCTACGTGGCGTTTGCCACTGAGACCAACACGTTGGTCGGTGCATCGGGACGGGTGTATGTGTCGCGATCGACCGACCAGGGCGTGAGCTTCGAGCCCTTTGTGCCTGTGTCACCGGGCTCCACCGGCCAGTCGGAGTCGCAATTGCGGCCCATGCCCGATGGGTCGTCGGCGATGGTGTTGTGGATGGGCGAACAGTTGCCCGGCGACGCCAATTCGAAGGACGCGATGCACGCCTTGGTGACGCCGTTCGACATGCCCGATCTGCGGGTGAGTACACAGGACGTCACGTTCGTGGCGGGCAGTCAGAGCACGCTCACCGTGTCGGTCACGAACCATGGCACCGGAAATGCCCGCCACGTCGTGGTCACCGGTTCAGTGCCGAACCATGTTCGCCTCGTTGGCATCAGCGAACCCAGCACATGCAGCATTCGCGGCTCTGAGTTCCGATGCGCGGTCCCCGAGCTTGCTGCTGCGCAGACCCGGACCGTCTCGGTGACGGTGGCGAGCAACGACGAGGGCAGCTACACCCTGAGTGCCGTTGCGAGCAGCGACGACCTGGATGAGGACGTCGTCGACAACACGTCCCTATCCAGGGTGCTTGCAAGCGCACCGGTGGCGGAGCCGCCGCCCGGTCCGGGCCCCGCACCGCTTCCGGCCGTCGACGAAGGCGGCGGATGCACGACCGCGGGCGGTCCGACACCGCTCGATCCGACACTGCCCATGTTGGCCGGCGTCGGCCTCATCGGAATGGGGCTTCGACGCGTCCTTGCGCGGGGTGGATGGATCCAGCAGCGGTCCGTCCGCGACTGAGTCAGGCATTGGCGCCACCGCCGGTCAGGTTCTTGGGCACTGACGGCCTGCACATGCCGTGACGCAGGCCGCCTTGCGAAGCATGATGCCGCCCGCAGTGCGTTCCACGCGCATCGCGAAGTCGAAGCGATCGACCTCGGCGCAGCAATCCAGGTCGTCGGCGGGCAGGTTCGGATCGAGCCCGGCGCTGAACCGCCGGCCGAAGTCCGACTCGCGCACCCGTGCCGCGAAGGGCTCGCGCGGCGGATCGTCGCCTCGCAGCAGCGCTTCGATCAGATCGGCACAGGCATGGTCCTCGTCGCCGTCGCGGTCGGCCCAGGTGCCGGTGACCACGAGGCCCACCGACGCGGGCGCCAGCTCGCGCAGCAACGCGGCGGTGGCGCTGGCGCAGACGAGGCTGCTCGCGAGTAACAGGCTGGCGTGCTCGCAGGCGAGCAAGGCTCGTGTGCCGCCGGCGGTGTAGAGGATCACGCGGCGACCGCGAAGGTCGCGTGACGCCAACTGCGACGGCGAGTTGCCCAGGTCGAGCCCGGGCGCCGGTGCGCCGCCGCCGACGGCGCCCACCGCCAGTGCGTTCGCGTCCTGCGCACGCAGCGCGCGCGCCGCGTCGACGGATGCAACCGCCACCACTTCACTCGCGCCGCGCGCGAGCGCGTAGGCTGCGGTGGTGAACGAGCGCAGCACGTCGATCACAACCACCGCGCCGTGCAGCTCGTCGCAGTACGGCAGGTCGCAGCGCAGGATCCTCATCGGTGGCGCGGGCCGCGCGCGCACGGGCCGCGCGGCGCGTTGGCGCTCAGGCGTCGATCGGCACGCCGCCACCCCAATGGCTGATCCACTGGTCCCACAGGTCCTGCTGCCAGTCGGCCATCGCGTGCTGCCAGGCGAGCATCGCCTGCCACTGCTCGGTGTAGGTGCGAAGCATCGCCTCGATCACGGCGTTGGCCGCGCCGAGATCCAGGTCGGGGGCGTCGGTGGCTATCGGGCGGGCGACGGCGATGGAGCGTTGTCGTGTCATTGGGGTGCCTTTCAGGTGCCCGCGCGCTTGGCCTTGGGCGAGTGCATGTCGTGCAGTTGGAGCCGCGTGGCCTGCAGGCGTTCCGACACCACGCCGAGCATCCGGTACATGAACGCGAAGCCGAACTCGGGGTCCGCACGACACGCGTCGAGCAGCCGCACGCCATCGAATGCCAGGGCCTGCACCGGCTCGAGCGCGCGCGCCTGGAAATACTTGCCGCGGCCCATCAGGATCGACGACCAACCGAGCTCGTCGCCCGCGCCCAGTGTCTGCACGCGCAGCACGTGGTCGGGCTCCTGCATCTCGAGCGCGACGCGGCCTGCGACGATCAGGTAGAACTCGTGCGTGTCGTCGCCCTCGCGGAAGATGGTCTGGTCCGCGTCGAAGCTGACCTCGCGCGCCAGCGAGCGCAGCTTGTCGATGTGGTCGGGCCTGAATTCCTCGACGAAGGGGTGCTCGAGCAGCACCGAAACCAGGGAAGCGGCAGTCATGGGTGGATCACCTCGCGGGGCTAGAGGAAGGGCTTGGCGCGCTCGAGCAGTTCCTCGAGCCCGGGCTCGTTCGGGTCGCGCGGCTTGCCGGGATGAATGATCGCGACCTGGCACGACTCCGCGGCCTCGACGAGCTCGCGGTAGCTGCCGGCCTTGATGTCCTTGATGAACGCCTGCTTGTTGTCGTTGTACGCGAACATGCGCGGGTTGATCAGTTGGCACTCGTTGCAGCTCGGGCAGCGGATCGTCTCAATCCAGGCCTCGTCCGAAGTGTGCGCCACTGCGGGCTCGGCCTCGGCCGCGGATGCGGCGGCCTCGGCGCCCGCCGACGGGGCGGCGGGCTGCGTGGCCGGCGCCGCGGTCGCGCTGGCCGCGACGGCGGCCTGGCGGGCCCGTTCCTCGGCCAGCGCTCGCTCGGCATGCGAATCGTGGATGCCGCCATGCTCCTGCAGCCGGTGCCACAGCAGCAGGCAGGCCCGCGTCGCGCGCATCATCCGCGCGTCGACCAGCACCCGGTGCAGCCGGTCGTTGCCGTCGACGGCCAGCAGGTAGGGCACGCGCTGCGCGGCCGCGGCCTCGTCGAGCGCGAGCCAGTCGGCCACCGGCAGCATGCCGGCGTGCCATTGCTCGCGCGGCACGACGGCGAAGTGCGCGGCATGGCGCCGGTCGGTCAGCGCGAAGTCGGCATAGGTGAACCGCACCGGCTCGACCACGCGCTGCAGCGCCTCGTCCGCGTACTCGAAAGGCTCCAGCGTCCAGTCGTCCTCGGGGTTGCGGTTGCCTTCGAGCGAGAAGCGCGCGGCCCAGTTGGCACCTGCCGCCGCGTCGTAGACGAAGACCGGGAACGCGCGCGACTCGAGCGCCGCGGCCGCGGTGAGGTAGCGCGACAGCCCGGCGGCGGGTTGCGGCGAGCCCGCGAACACCGTGAACAGCGCCGGCTGCCGGCACGCCATGCCACGCGCCACGCGCGCCTGCAGCGCCGGCAGCGCCGAACTCGCGGCCTGAAGCACGAACATGCCGCCCAGCCCCATCGCCGTGGTCGCCAGGCGCGCGGCGCGAACGCCGAAGGCAAAGTGGCCGGTGCCGATCGAGGCCTCCTCGAGCAGGTCACTCACCTGCACCAGCACCTTGACCGGCATGCCCGACGAGAGCATGTCGAGCAGCGCCCTGTTCTCGGGTGCGTCGTTGCGATCGGGCGGGATGCACACCAGGTAGTCGGGCAGCAGCGCGAGGTCGGCCGCGCCGAGCGAGGCCTCGTCGAAACGCGCGAACACCGCATCGTGCTCGGCTTCGACGTAGCGGCCGGCGACTTCAAGCTCGGCGATCGCAAGCGCCTTGACGAGCTCGACCACGGCGCCAAGGCGTTCGCGCCAGGCCTGGATCGCGGCCGCGCATTCCCGGAACACAAATCCCTCGGGCAGCGCGCTGGCCGCGCCCACTGCAGGCCAGAAATCCTGGCTCGACAGCACGCCCAGTGCCCACTCGATGCGGCGGCGCCGCGCGGCGGGGAGTTCGTCGGCGGGCGCGCGTCGCGCCACCAGTCGCGACATCGCCTCGAAGTCGAACACCTGGTCGTGCAGGCCACCGACCGCGGCGCGCAGCGCCTGCGGCGCCTGCCCCGCCTGCGAATGCACCCAGGCGGCGCGGAGGATGTCCGACAGCTGCCGCATCAGCGCATCGGTCAGGCGGTGGAACTCGCGCGCCTTGGCCAGTTGCGCATGGCGCCAGGCCTGCGTCAGCAGGCGCGAGGGCAGGTGGTCGTCGCAGGCGACCAGCAGGCCGTCAAGCTTGAGTGAATCGGCCGCCTGCACGAGCACGCGCGACACCGCCTCGTCGGCCTCGCCGCGGTGCTGGCTCAGGTTCGTGGCCGCGTCGAGCCACAGGCCCGACAGCGTACCCTCCGCGCCCTCGAGCACCGCAGTGCGGATGTCGCGCTCCAGGCGCAGCAGGTGGCGGCGCAGGCGCTCGCCCTCGAGGCCGCGTGGCGCCAGCTCGGCGGCGAGACGGCTGACGACGGTGGCCAGCGGGATCGCGAATCCGTCGTCGCCCGGATCGTCGAGCAGCACCAGCGGGAAATCGTGGCGCAGGCGCGTGAGGTCGCGGTAAGGCGCCATCAGCGCCGGTTGCAGATCGGTGCCTTCCACCGGCGCGAGGTGCGGGCCCTCGCGCTGCCCCGCGGCGTGGAAGAGCAACTGGTCCGGGTGGGAGAGAGGGGCGTCCATGGTGGCGCTTCGGTCGTCTTGGATTCAGGCGGCGCGCGGCAATGCGGCATCGCCTTCGTCGGGCCAGATCGTGTACTTGTCCAGTTCGGCCTCGAGCCCGGCGCGCGTGAGTTCGGGCGAGCGCGGCGCGCCGGCGGCGCGCAGGTCCTCGTAGCACGGGATGTCCGGGTTGTGGTACAGGATGCCGACGGGAATCGGATCCTCGGTGCTGGCGATCTCGCGCGCGGCGTTCAGGTCGAGCGGGTCGTGCTCGCGCTGGTTGCGATAGATGCGGCTGACCTCGGCGCTGGGCTGCAGGCCCTTCGCATGCGTCAGCACCAGGGTCTTGCCGGGGTCATGCAGCCAGGGCTCGAACATCTTCGGCAGGAACTCGGGGCAGCGCTGGATGATGCGGATGAACGAGAAGCCGCGGTGCAGGAAGGCCTTGCGGACGATGTCGTAGAGCTGCTCGGGCATCCAGTCGACGCCCTGCGCGATGAACGACGCGTTCTGCACGCCCAGGCTCACCGTCAGCGGGTTGAGCGCCTCGAGCACCGCGCCGCGCGGCGTGGTGTTGCTCTTCAGTCCGACCGGCGATGTCGGCGAGGCCTGCTTCTTGGTCAATCCGTAGACATGGTTGTCGTGCAGGATGACCGTGAGGTTCATGTTGTAGCGGATGGCGTGGATCCAGTGTGCCGCGCCGATGCTGCAGCAGTCGCCGTCGCCGGTGTTGACGAACACATGCAGGTCGGGCCGCGCCATCTTCACGCCCTCGGCGAGCGGGAACGCGCGGCCGTGGATGCCGTGAAAACCGTAGGTCTTCATGTAGTGCGGGAAGCGGCTCGAGCAGCCGATGCCGGAGACGAACACGGTGCGCTCGGGTGCCAGGTCCTGGTCGCGGCACAGGCGCTGCACGGCGGCCAGGATGGCGTTGTCGCCGCAGCCGGAGCACCAGCGCGGCACGCCGCCCTGGTAGTCCTCGAGGGCGTGATGCTCCTCGTGCAGGCGGATCACGCAGGAATGAAGTGCGGAGCCCATCGTCAGTTCGCTTTCTCGATCATTGGAATGACTGCATTGCGAGCCGGGGCCCGGCATGCAACGCAGCCGGACCGGGTCGGGCGGTGCAGTGCAATGGCCATGTCAACCTGCCCGTTTCAACTTCGCGAGCGCGACATCGACCACGCTGCCCGGCTTGATCGGCTGGCCGCGCGCCTCGCTCCAGCAGTCGACGTCGACGAGGTAGCGCGAGCGCAGCATCATGGCCAGCGCCGAGTAGCGGCGGTTGTCCTCGTCGATCAGCTCGTCTTCGAGCCGGTCGCTCCAGTTGCCCTCGATGGTCATCACCTTCCCGAAGCGCTGCAGGATCGGCTTGATGCCCGCGGGCAGCGGCTGGATGAAGCGCAGGTGCAGCGA
>JAOUIM010000178.1 GCA_029884035.1 Aquincola sp.
CTCCAGCGCTTCCTTGAATGCCACGGCCTTGCCAGCGATCACGTGCATCAGCGGCCCCCCTTGCATGCCGGGGAAGATCGCGCTGTTGACCTTCTTCGCGATCTCGTCGTCGTTGGCGAGGATGATGCCGCCGCGCGGGCCACGAAGGCTCTTGTGGGTGGTGGACGTCACCACGTCGGCGTGCGGCACCGGGTTGGGGTACACGCCGGCGGCCACGAGCCCTGCGTAGTGCGCCATGTCCACCATGAGATAGGCGCCGACGGCCTTGGCGATGCGGGCGAAGCGCTCGAAATCGATGCGCAGCGAGTACGCCGAAGCGCCTGCCAGGATCAGCTTGGGCTTGTGCTCGTGCGCAAGGCGTTCGACCTGCGCATAGTCGATCTCCTCGCTGGCCGTCAGGCCGTAGCTCAGCACCTTGAACCATTTGCCGGACATGTTCACCGGCGAGCCATGAGTCAGGTGGCCGCCCTCGGCCAGCGACATCCCGAGAAAACTGTCACCCGGCTGCAGCAGCGCCATGAACGCAGCCTGGTTGGCCTGCGAGCCCGAATTGGGCTGCACGTTCGCGTGGCGCGCGCCGAACAACTGCTTGCAGCGGTCGATCGCCAACTGCTCGACCACGTCGACGTATTCGCAACCGCCGTAGTAGCGTCGGCCTGGATAGCCCTCGGCGTACTTGTTGGTCAGCTGGGAGCCCTGCGCCGCGAGCACGGCGGGCGACGTGTAGTTCTCGCTGGCGATCAGCTCGATGTGTTCTTCCTGGCGCCGGTTCTCGGCCTGGATTGCGGCCCAGATCTCGGGATCGACATCGGAAAGGTTGTATTGGGTGTGGTCGAACATGATGGAGGCAGTCCTCATCCGGATGACGGGCCTTCGCGTCGGGTCCGTATTGCCAAACGGCAAGACATGGGATCCCACGCAGGGCTGCCCAGGCGAACGGCGGACGCGGCCCACCGCAATCGCCGACAAGCCGCCTGCGCTTCCCGGTGGTGGACCACCTCGGGCGGATAGGGGGTGCCCCGCCGCCGTTATCGCCAGTCGCGCAGGCCGCAGAGTGTAGCGAAGGCGCGCCTCAGAACGCCCGCGCCACCTTCTCCGGGACAGCGACCGGCACCGGCAGCACGGGCGCGTCGAACGACTCGGGCGGCCGCGCCGGCAACACGAGCGGAGCCTGTGGCACCGTGATCGCGACCTGGCGTCCCTGCGCGACCTGCTTCAAGTGGCCCTGCTCGCCGAGCACCTTGGCCGCGTAGCCTCCGTCGTCGGCGAGGTTGGCGGCGCCGACGTAAAAGCGCAGCCCTCCCTCGAGGCTGCCCGCGCGTGCGATGCACTCCTTGAGCACCTGCACGCCGACGCGCAGGTTGGTGATCGGGTCGAACGCCGCATGGTTGCCCCCAAAGGGCTCGTACTTGTCGTCGTGGACGTGCGTCATGACCTGCATGAGACCCTGTGCCCCGACCGGGCTTTGCGCAAACGGGTTGAAGCGCGACTCCACCGCCATGATGGCCAGGATCAGCGTCGGGTCGAGTTGGGCGCGCTGGCCCACCGTCCAGGCCTCCTTCACGAGCCGGCTCAGCGGCTCCGGTGCGACCTGGTAGCGGCGTGACAGCCAACTGGCAATCTTGGCCTGTTGCCGCGGCAATTCGGAAGGGTCCGACGCGGTCGCACGCGCGATGGCGTCCGGCTCGGCAAGCGCAATGAGCATGTTGCCGTCGCGCTCGGCCCGCGCCTCGTGGCGCTCCTGCAGCCAATCGAGCGCTGCGGTCTCTAGGCCGCGGCGCATGTCGGCATGGCTGCCGACAAAGACCGCTGTGGCCACCACGGCAAGGCCCACCAGGGCCAGCCCGTTGTGGCTCACCTCGAGCAGCCCATTGCCGACATCACGCACGAACACGGCGCACGACGCATGCACCGATCGGATCCATTGTTTCGCTGTCACGAACTTCCTTTCAGGCCACCAGGCCCGACGCGCCGTGAGCAACGGCACGCAAGGCTCGATGGTCATAATCGGCCGCACTGGGCCGGCACCAGCGATCTGCGTCGCAGGTACCGAACCGCCAGACGCGGCGGGCAGCGTTGCGTCCTCGACACCCCAACGATGCTGGACGCGGGTTAACCCTTGAATTTCAAGGCGAACGGATTCTATGGAGCGTCCAAATAACCGGTCAAGTATTTCACAAAGCCCGTAACGACGCGAAAGTAATGAAATACACCGACCTGAGAGACTTCATTCGGCAACTGGAAACGCTTGGTCAGCTCAGGCGCGTCGACCAGCCGCTTGCCGTGAGGCTGGAAATGACAGCGATCGCTGACCAAGTTCTGCGTGCCAGTGGCCCCGCCATGCTGGTTACACATCCAGTGGGTTACAAAGTCCCGGCGCTGATCAACCTATTTGGCACACCCAAACGGGTGGCGCTGGCGATGGGTGCCGAGGGGCTGGATGGATTGCGAGAGGTCGGCCAGGCCCTTGCCCGGCTCAAGGAGCCCGAACCGCCGAAGGGAGTCAAGGACGCGGGGCGCCTGTTGTCGATGGTCAAGACGTTGTGGGACATGAAGCCCGAAGTGCGCCGAACCGCTCCCTGCCAGGACGTGGTCCTCGAGGGCGGCGACGTCGACTTGTCCCAACTGCCGATCCAGACGTGCTGGCCAGGAGATGCCGGACCGCTGATCACCTGGGGGCTGACGATCACGCGCGGGCCGCAGTCGGTGAGCGCACCGCGGCTGCGTCAGAACCTGGGCATCTACCGGCAACAGGTGATCGGACGGCGTGAAGTCATCATGCGCTGGCTCGCCCACCGCGGTGGTGCCCTCGACTTCCGCGACTTCGCTCGAGCCAACCCGGGCCAGCCGTTCCCGATCGCCGTCGCGCTGGGCGCCGACCCGGCGACCATCCTGGGCGCCGTAACGCCCGTTCCCGACACGCTGTCCGAGTATCAGTTCGCCGGCCTGCTGCGTGGCGCACGCACCGAGGTCGTGGACACGCGCGTTGGCGAAGGACAACGCAAGCTTCAGGCGCCGGCCAGCGCTGAGTTCGTGCTCGAAGGCCATGTCCCCACGGCGTCACCCGGTTTCAGCGGCGAAAGCGAGTGGGGCGTCAAGCTCATGGAACGCGGCGGCCACCTGCATGCGCTCGAAGGCCCGTTCGGCGACCACACCGGCTACTACAACGAGCAGGACTGGTTCCCGGTCTTTCGCATCGAACGCCTCACGCACAGGCGTGATCCGATCTACCACTCGACCTACACCGGCAAGCCACCGGACGAACCGGCAGTGCTCGGCGTGGCGCTCAATGAAGTCTTCGTGCCGATCCTGCAGAAGCAGTTTCCAGAGATCGTCGATTTCTACCTGCCGCCCGAGGGGTGCAGCTACCGCATGGCGGTGATCTCCATCCGCAAGGCGTACCCGGGCCACGCGAAGCGCGTGATGTTCGGCCTGTGGAGCTACCTGCGCCAGTTCATGTACACGAAGTTCATCGTCGTGACCGACGACGACGTGGACATCCGCGATTGGAAGGAAGTCGTCTGGGCCATCACAACCCGCGTCGACCCCGTGCGCGACACGACCCTGGTGGACAGCACCCCGATCGACTATCTCGACTTCGCGTCGCCGAAAAGCGGCCTGGGCGGCAAGATGGGGCTGGATGCCACCAACAAGTGGCCAGGCGAAACGGCGCGCGAGTGGGGCCGTGCGATCACGATGCCCGACGATGTGCGTGCCCGTGTGGCATCGATCTTCGACGCGGTGATGGCCTCACCGCCGTCCGCCTGACGCGCTGTCAAGGCCGGGTTGGCAATGGCAAGCAGCGCGTTGATTGCCGACCTTGCATTGCACGAACTTTCGCGCGGCCGTATCGTGCATTTGCTCGTAATGCGGGCAATCCCAGTGGTGCAGTCTCTGCGCCCAAGGAGCCCGGGACCCCTTACCTCCCGAGCCCCGAACGGTGGTGCGAACCACCCACCCCTCCCGCTCCGGCGTGGAGGGGTTTGTCGTTTGATGGGCCCAGTCAGGACCCGAGCCACCAACCGAGCTTTTCCCGAAGCACCGAGCGCACGAGCATGAAGCCCTCGCCTGAGGGCATCCAGCGCAGGGCTGGGCGCTCGACACGCCGTGCCAGACCCATCGGCGCGGCCACGATCTCCCACTTGGCATCGTTGCGCTGAGCGGCTTCCTTGAAGGCGCGCAGCGCACGCGGCATATGCCAGCCGTGTGTCACCACCACCACCTGTTGGATGCCCTGCTCCTTGAGCATGGCGGTACTGAACTGCGCGTTCTCGCGTGTGTCTCGTGCGCGCGGTTCGGCCCAGCGCAGCGGCCGCATGAATTCGCGCGTGGCGATCTCGGCCGCAATCTCCGCCTCGGCCGCACCAGGTTCGGCGGCGTGGGCCAAACCGCCCGAGTACATCACCGGCGCGCCGATATCACGTCCGAGCCAGATGCCGTAACGCAGGCGCTCCAGCGCCAGAGGCGACAGGCTCGCCACACCGTACTCGGGCGAACTCGCTTCGCGGCCACCACCGAGCACCACGACCGCGATCGAGCCCTTGCCCGACGCCATCGCCTTGCGCATGTCGGCGATCCGATCGGCCGACAGCGCCGGCGGCGGCGACAGCACCGACTTCTGCAGCCACTCGCCCGCCGCGCTGCATGAAGCCAGCCACAGGCCGAGCACCGCCAGCACGATGAGCAGCCACCCCAACCCGCGTCGCCAGAACATCAGACGCGCGCCAAACAGCGTCAGCAGCAGCAGCGGCACCGGCGGGAGCAGCAGCGCACTGAGCACCGGTTTCCACGACTCGATGCCGAGCGACAGGAAGATCTCGTTCACGTTCTGTTATCGGCTCGACGGCCACGGCGATGGGCGCTGATTGTGCACCGGCGGCCTCTGGCGGTTCGTGCGAATTGCCGCATCGGGGCGCCTCGGGCAGGATTGCCGGATGAACATCACGGCGCCGGGCACGTCGTCGCCCAGGAGACTTTGGCTGCGACGCGGCGCGATCGCGCTCGCCGCATTGCTGCTGCTGTGGGCGCTGGCATGGCTCGCGGTGCCACCACTGGTGAAGTGGCAGGGTGAACAGCGCCTCTCGGCCCTGCTCGGGCGCGAAGTGCGCTTCGGGCGTGTGGACTTTGCGCCTTGGTCGCTTGCGCTCACGGTCGAGGACATCGATGTCGGGCCCGCTGGAGGCAAGGGGCCGCCTCAACTGCAGGTCGCACGCGTGCACGTGAACGCGGAGCTGCGCTCCCTCCTGCGGCTGGCTCCTGTGGTGCAGGCGCTCCAGATCGACGCCCCGCGCCTGCGCATCGCGCGCACCGCGGACGGCAGCTATGACATCGACGACATCGTCGCGCGCCTCCAGCGGAAGGACAAGCCGGACGCGAACACGGAGACGACGCGCTTCGCGCTCTACAACCTGCGCGTCACGGGTGGCAGGCTGCTGTTCGACGATCAGCCGGTCAAGCGGCGCCACCTGGTCGACGAACTGCAACTCACCCTGCCCTTCCTGTCCAACCTGCCAGCGGACATCGAGGTCGATGTCGAGCCGCGGCTGGCGTTCAAGCTGGACGGGGCCATGTTCGACACTGGCGCGCAGGCGCAGCCGTTCGCGAAAGATCGCAACGCGGCGCTCAAGCTGTCTGTCGCCAATCTCGACCTCGCGCCCTGGTTGCCTTACGTGCCTGCCGGCGTGCCGATCAGGCCGGCGCGTGGGGTACTCGCGGGCGAGCTGAACGTCCAGTTCGCGCTGGCTGCCGACGGCATGCCCCGAGTGTCGATCGCAGGCCAGGCAACGCTCGCCAACGCGACCTTCGTTGCCGGCAAGGCGCCGGAGCCCGCAGTCTCGTGGCAGCGCCTGTCGATCGGGCTCACGGACGTGCAGCCCCTGGCCCAGCGCGTCGCACTGGGCACGGTGCGGCTCGAAGGGGCCTCAGTGCAGGCACGACGCGCGAACGACGGTGCGATCAATCTCGTACCTGCAACCGCCGACGCGCCGGCGTCCGTCGCCTCGGCGCCACGACCCGGCGCCCCGCGCAAGCCGTGGCAGGTCCACCTCGACAAGCTTGAGTTGGTGGGCGCACGCATCGACTGGAACGACGCCGCGAAGTCTCCGGCGGCGGCACTGCGCATCGACGCCCTCGACATCGCGGCCGGCCCGCTGAAGTGGCCGTTCGAAAGCGCGGGAGCGCCGTTGCAAGTGCAGGGCCGCATTGCACCGCCCGAGCGCGCCGCGAGCGCGGCCACGTTCTCGATCCAGGGCAATGCGAGCGACAGCGCAGCGCAGGCCGCGTTGTCGATCGACGGGCTCGATTTGCGCTGGCTCGCCCCGTACGTCGCGACCGTGCTCGAACCCACGGTCGAGGGGCGCCTGCGCGCCGAGACGAACCTCGAATGGGCCTCCGGCGATGCGCCCCGGCTCGCATTGACCGGACTCGCCGCGCAACTCGACGGGCTGCGCGTGGTCGAGCGCGGGACGCGCAGCGCCGCGCCCGTCGCAGTAGCGGGTGTCTCGCTGGCCGACGCGCAGGTGGACGTCATCGGGCGGAAACTGACGCTCGGCAGCGTGAAGGTCGACCGGCCGACGCTGCGCCTCGCCCGTGACAAGGCAGGCCGCGTCAACGCACTCGGCTGGGCCCGCACCGGCGCGACAGGCGGGGCTGCCACGACAGCCGACGGCGCACCGCCATGGCAGGTCGTCGTTGGCGAAGCGCAGGTCAACGGTGGCGACGTGATCTGGACTGACGAGCTCACCGCTGCCGGGGCGACGGATGCCGCACGCCTGCGCGCCACCGCCATCGTCGCCACGGTGAGCGGGCTGGCGTGGCCGGGAGGCGCGGGTACCACGCCCGCGCGCACCAAGCTGACGATGCGACTGGCCGACAACGATGGTCCGCTGCCGAAGGGCACGCTCGCCGCACGCATTGGCCGCGTCGAGTGGACCGGCCAGGTGAGCCCGAGACCCCTGGCCGTACGCGGCAAGCTCTGGCTCCATCGCGTGCCCGCCCACGCCGTGGCGCCCTATGTCGACAGCGCGATGCCGATCGAGATCCTGCGCGCCGAGGCCACGTGGACGGGCGACATCAACTTTGCGCAGCGCGGTGCCGGCTTCGAGGCCAGTGGCAACGGCGATGCGCTGATCGGTGACCTGCGCGTGCACGAGCGCGCGGCGACCGGCGCCACGCGCGGAGGCGACGAGCTGCTGACCTGGCAGTCGCTCGCGCTCACCGGGGTGCAGTTCCGCATGGCGCCGGGCAGCAAGCCGAATCTCGCGATCGGCG
>JAOUIM010000179.1 GCA_029884035.1 Aquincola sp.
CGTGGCCGAGCCGGGCGGGATCGCCGAAGTGCCGGTCGCGCGGCTGCCGCTGCACGTGCTGAGCTATGTCTACCCGAGCCGCTACTGCCAATCGGACCGGCTGCATCGTTTCGCGATGCGCGAGTTCGGCCACCTGCGGCAGGGCTATGCGCGTGTGCAGACGATCCGCGACTGGGTGCTGCAGCGCACGACGTTCACGCCGAACTCGTCGATGTCGGACACGTCGGCGGTGGACACGCTGCTCGGCGCCGTGGGGGTATGCCGCGATTTCGCGCACCTGATGATCACGCTGTGCCGCGCGGTCAACATTCCCGCGCGCTTCACGACCGGGATCGACTACGGTGCCGACCCGGCGCTCGGCCCGCCCGATTTCCACGCCTACGTGGAAGCCTTCGTCGGGGATCGCTGGTACCTGTTCGATCCTTCCGGCACCGCAATCCCGATGGGCTTCGTGCGACTGGGCACCGGCCGCGATGCGGCCGATGTCGCCTTCGCGACGATCTTCGGCGCCGTCAAGGCGGCGCCACCGCGCATCGTCATCGAAGCCATTGCCGGTGATGATGGGCGGCTCGTGATGCCGCACCACAGCGCGCAGGCACTGTCGACCGACAGCTAGGGCGCGTGCCACTGGCTGTGTTCGCTGGCGCACAGACAACACGCAGTCCTACGCCCAGACTGGTCGCATGCGCAACGTGTTTCCCGCCGTCATGAGATCGCCACGCACCCCGAGGTTCGCCGCCGCAATGACAGCGGCGCTGGAATGGGTGGTCCAGGGCCTCGCGCTCACTGCACGAGGCCTTGGCCTAGGGATGAACGTCGCGGCTCCGGTTGCGGTGCCGGATCGGCGCCCGTTCGTCGACACGCAGGCAGTATGGAAGGAAATTCCGACTTTCTCGCATGTCCGCTGAGACCAGCCAAGTCAAGCTCCCGGAAGCGTTCTTCCACGAGGAGTCCGGCGCTGTGCGTTTCTGGGTCCGCACCGCCGGGGGTGGCTCAATGGGTGCGATCGCCCGCAAGGCAGTCCTGCACTTCCGCTTTCAAGAGGTGGCGAGCGGCGTCGATGCGTTGCAGACCTACCTCGAAAACCAGGCGGAGATCCATGCGGCCGTCCTGCGACGCATTGCCGCTGGGTCGCTCGAGCCGGTGATCTTGCGCGAGTCCGACTTCAACGCGCGCTGACCGCTGACCTCGGCGGCACGGTGGGCACCGATGGCGCAGGCGGTGCGGGCACCTTCTTGGGCTTCTTCGCTTCCTTGTTCCCGTGTTGACGCTTCGACATGATCAGCTCCTTGAGTGGACTTGCCGCCCGCCGATGCCGGCCGGGCTAGGCGCCAGCCAGGATCCCGGCACAGGCCTTGGCCACGGCCGACACCTGCTGCGGCGCATGGGTGCCCGGCAGCGTGGCCCAGCCGCCCTTCTCGACGAAGTCACCCTGCGACCAGGAGTCGATCTTTCGGAGTGCGACCAGGTTGGCTGTCGCCTCTCCGGCCTGCTGGAACTTGTCGACGCACATCGGCGCGAGCGCGGCGACCACGGCATCGTCGACACGCAGTTGCGCTGCCGCTTCGGCCTTGCTGCCGGTGACCCAGCCGCCCCAGCTGAATCCGACGATGGCGAGCCCGACCGCGCCACCTGCGATACCCCAGAGGGCGGGCTTCGTTTCGATGGGGATCTTCATGGCGTGACCTTTCGAGGTTTGGTTGCGTGCAGCGTGTGCCCGATGCGCCGGGCCGTCTGTACGGTGGTGCACATAGCGCGCCGGTGCTGCTGGCGGCAACGATGCCGTCGACCCCGATCCGCAGACGGCCGTGGCTTTGGACGGCGCATCGCCATCCGGGGCGCGATACTTCTTGCGTCGATTCGCCACCCGTGCATGCAATGACCCTGTCTCTCACCGGAGCACGCCTGGAACTGGGCGGCGTCCTCAGGCATAGCTCATCGCGCGGCCCGGTTGGGCGGGTCCACCTGAACCTTGCCGGTCAGCAGGCGAACACGCTGCTGCACGACGGGCATGCGTGGAAGGACTTTCCCCGCACCCTGCTCGGCGCAACAAGGCGAGCCCTGCGCGCAGCACGCGCTGCCGAAGCAACCTTGTTCGTCCAGGCGAGCTTTGCCTTCGTGCACGCGGTCGAGCAGGGGGCCACGATCGCCGATCCGTTGCGATCGTGCGTCGATGCGATCCTCGAGTGCGAAGCGCTGGTGCTGGCCAGTGCACTGCCGGCATGCGTGGTGCGCCTGGGATACCAGTACGGACCCGAGAGCGCCGATCTGCGTGCCTATCGCACCGCGTTCCGGCTCGGCCGTCCGTACTGGTCTGGCGAATCCGGCGCGCTGCAGCATTACATCCATCGGCACGACGCCGCGTCCGCACTGCGAGCCGCTGCGCAAGCCAGAAGCGCCGGCAAGACGTACTACGCGACCGACAGCCTCGCCGTGTCGTTCGAGCGGTTCATGGACGCCTTCGCGCACCGCGTGGGCCGGTCGATGCCGCTGCACCTGCCCCTGCGCTCGCGACTTCTCGCGCGGGCAATCATTCGCCCGGAACACATGCAGCAGACCGCGCTGCCGATGCCTCCTGGCGTGCCGTCGCCCCGCGTGTCCGGATGGCGGCCCCGTTTCGCGGACTACCGCAGTGGCCTCGATCAGGTCATCGAGGCGTGGCGCGACGAGGCTGCCGGCAGCGCGGCGTAGGCTTCCAGCCCTGCGGGCGAGCACCTGCGCGATGTCCAAGCGTGCGGACGGGTTTCGCGGCACTCGCCGAAGGCTTGTGCCCGGCGCCCAACCATGACGGCATCTGCGTTGATCGGTAGCGCACTCTTGCATGGCCAGCCCGGCGTGTCCTGCGCCAGGATGGCATTTGCATCCGACCGAACGCATAGACTTGACCTGAGGGGAGGGTAAGCCTTGGTCGACGCGCAGGGCAGGGCACACGGGGAACGAGCAGACGATGTCGCGCGCCTGCCCAGCCGGGCGGGCGTGCGCTGGATCACCGCGCTGGCCGCCTCGCTGGCGCTCGGCTCGGCGGCAGGCTTCCTGTTGAACGAACGCCAGCAGGAGCTCGCGTCCGCGGCCGACGTGGGTGCGAGCCGCGCCGCGAGGCTCGTGGACGATTTGCAGGGCACGCTGGCCGTGGCCGAGATCGCGCTGATGCGGCTCGAATCGAAGCTGGACGCGTTGCCGCACGGCGCTGGCCTGGACGACGGGTTATACAGCAGGTCATGGCCGACATCGGGCCCGTGCTGTCCCGCTTGCCGCTGCCGCTGGCGGTCGTGGCGCTCACCAGCCAGGGCGACGAGGCGCTGGTGCTGGCGGCGCTGAAGGCGGGTGCCAACGACTACCTGGCCAAGTCCGACGACATCGGGCAGCGCGTGGGCATCACGACACGCGCCGCGCTGGCTGCGTTTCTCGACGACAGCACACGCCAGACGCAGGCGCTGCGCGTACTGTATGTGGAACATAGCGCCCTGGACGTCGACCTGACGCGGCGCCACTTCGAGGCCCACGCGCCTCATCTCCAGCTGGAGTGGGTCACCGATGCGGCGGCGGCGCTCGAGCAGCTGCCGCTCGCGCCGCAGGAGGCGAAGCGTTTCGACGTGCTGCTGCTGGACTTCCGGTTGGCCGGCGACAGCGGCCTGGACCTGCTCAAGATGGTGCGCCAGGGCCGCGGCCTGGACCTGCCCGTGGTGCTCGTCACCGGTCAGGGCAGCGAGGAGGTGGCGGCGCTGGCCATGCGCCTGGGCGCCACCGATTACGTGGTCAAGCGCGGCAACTACCTGCTGGCGCTGCCTGCGGTGATCGAGAACGCGTACCACCGCGTGCAGACGGTGCGCGAGCAGACGGCCTTGCGCGCGCTGAATGCGTCGCTCGAGCGCAAGGTTGCCGAGCGCACCGCCGAACTCGAGGCCGCCAAGGAAGCGGCCGAAGCTGCGAACCACAGCAAATCCGCGTTCCTGGCGCGCATGAGCCATGACCTGCGCACGCCGCTGAATGCGGTGCTGGGTTTTTCGCAGCTGCTGGCGCTGGACCCTGCACTGGCGAAGGACGGCGGTGCGCGGCGGCAGGTGCAGTTGATCCATGACGGCGGCAAGCATCTGTTGGCGATGATCGACGAGGTGCTCGATCTGACGCTGATCGAGACAGGCGGGCTGCACCTGAGCCTGGAGACGGTCGACGCCAGCCGGCTGGTGGAGGAATGTTTGCAGTTGGTGGGCTCACTCGCAGCGAGGCACCAAGTCACTCTCAAGCAGCGACCCGGCCAGGGAACGGCCCTCGTGCACGCCGACCACACGCGGCTGCGTCAGGTGCTGGTCAACTTGCTGAGCAACGCGGTCAAGTACAACAGGGCTGGTGGTCAGGTCGAGGTCGGTCTTTCGGAAACGTCTGAAGGTGTGCAGATGGCCGTGACGGACACCGGCTGCGGCATGACGCCCGAGCAGATGGCCGGGCTGTACCAGCCTTTCAACCGCCTGGGGGCCGAGGCCAGCGGGGTCGAAGGCACCGGTCTGGGCCTGGTGATCGCCAAGCAGCTGATCGAGTCCATGCACGGCCGGCTCGATGTGCGCAGCGTGGCCGGCGCCGGGTCGTCCTTCACGGTCACGCTGCCAGCCGGCGCATCTGCGGCGGTGCGTGAATACGACCCGTCGACGCCGGCGCAACTTGCCCCATTGCCGGCCACGACCGCACCGCGACGGGTGCTCGACGTCGAAGACAACCCGGTCAATCAGATCCTGATGCGCGAAATGCTGCGCCTGCAGCCTGGTGTCGAATTGGAGATGGACGCCGACGGCCATTCGGCACTGGCACGCGTGGCGCTGTGGCGACCGCAACTGGTCCTGCTGGACCTGGACTTGCCGGGCATGAGCGGCTACGAGGTGCTTCGGCGGCTGCGCGCCGAACCGACCACGGCGGGCATCCCCTGCGTGGCCGTCTCGGCGTTCGCGCTCGGTCCGGAGATACAGAACGCGCTGGACCAGGGCTGCGTCGCCTACCTGACCAAGCCGTTCGAACTGGCGCAGCTGTACGACGTGATCGGCCGCTACGCGCTGTGATGCGGACGGGGTCGGCCCGTTCGATGGCCGCGCGCACCCGCCGTCGGTGCGCGCCGGCGTCCCCGGACTGTCGCGCCGGCGCCCTGCGCGGCGCCTGAGCGGTCGGGGCAATTGCCGCGTCTCGGGCAGCTTGCCTGTGGCACCGCTCGCGGCGTCCTGGCTCACCACTTGTTGCGAAGCTCGCGCAGCTTGACGAACACCGTCTTCGGATCCGGCTTGTCCGGAAGGTCGGGAAAGGCCTCACGCAAGGCCGCGATGACGCTCGCGCTGGTCAGTCGCAGGAAGGTGTTGATCTTCTTTTCCTCGCGCAGCGTGGTCACGTGCGCGGTGGCCGGGTCCTGCCCTGCCACGGCGGGCAGCATCTCGCGCGCCGCAGCGTTGTCCGGCTCGCGCGCGAGCGTGAACTTCAGGTTGTTCTCGATGTAGTCGTGGCCGGGGTAGACGAGCGTGTCGTCGGGCAGCTTGTCCAGTTGTTCGACGAAGGTCGTGTACAGGTCCTCCGGGTTGCCGCCGTTGTGGCAGTTGCCGGCGCCGGCGTTGAACAGCGTGTCGCCGGAGAACAGCGCCGGCTGGTCGGTGTGCGAGCGCAGGCAGATGTGGCACATCGTGTGGCCCGGTGTGTCCATGCATTCGAGCTCGACCGTCTTGCCGACCTTGATCACGTCACCCGCCTTCACGCCACGGTCGACACCCGCGATGCGCGCGCCGGCGCGGTGGTGCGCGATCAGCCTGGCGCCGGTGGCCGCCACCACGGCCGCGTTGCCGCCGGTGTGGTCGTGATGCTCGTGGGTGTTGAGGATCTGCGTGATCTGCCAGCCGCGGGCCTTGGCCGCGGCCAGGCACTTCTGGTGATCCAGCGGATCGATCGCCAGCGCCTCGCCGCTCTCGGCACAGGCGATCAGGTAGTTGTAGTTGCGGTAGGCGTTGCCGGTCCAGATTCGCTCGACGATCATCAACGGGGCTCCCAGGGTTGCGACGGCATTGTAGGAATCGCGGCGCGAAGGCGGATCCTGGCGGCGGCGCACCGGCGGCAACGGCCCGGCCCGTGACTTCTTGCATCGTCTGCCCCGATCCTGCGCGCAGCAAACTGAACTTTCCACCCGCCGGCGCCAATGCTTGCCGATACTGTCTGCACCACGGTGCCACTGCATCGACCCGAATCGATGCACGGACGATGCGACTTGCCCTGTTCGACCTCGATCACACGCTGCTCAGCGGAGACAGCGATGTGCTCTGGTGCGAGTTCCTGATCGACCAGGGACTGCTGGATCCGGATTTCCGCGCCATCGGCGAGCAAATCGCCGGGCGCTTCTGCGCAGGCACGGTGATTCCCAACGAGTACTACGACTTCTACGTCGGGACCCTGGCCGGTTACGACGCAGACACCTTGCTGCCCTTGCGCGTTCGCTTCCTCGAGCAGTGGATTCGTCCCCGCATCCCCGCGGATGCACGAGCGCTTCTGCAGCGCCACCGCGACGCCGGCGACACCTTGGTGCTGACCACGGCCACCAACCGGGTGATCAGCGAATTGACCGCCGTCGATCTGGGCGTCGATCACTACATCTGCACCGAGGTCGAGCAGGTCAACGGGCGCTTCACGGGCCGCGCCGCCGGAGTGGTGAACATGCGGACCGGCAAGGTCGAACGCATGCGTCAGTGGCTTGCGGACATCGGCCAACCGTCGGGCCTGCTGGCCGAGGCCACGTTCTACAGCGACTCGATCAACGACCTGGCGCTGCTCAGTGCGGTACGACGACCCGTCGTCGTCGACCCGGACCCGCGTCTGGAATCCACCGCCCACCTGAGACGGTGGACCATATTGCGCCTCGATCGAGACTTGGTTCGTGCTCGCTCCGGGCGCGAGCGCGAGTTCGAGGCACCGTAGGCGAGCGGGCTCGCAAAGACCCACGGGGGCCCGTGCCCGCCCGATCTTCGCGTGCCAGCGCGACCGCTGGCGAACCTGCTGCCCCGCCAGCGTGAGGACGGGACATCGCGTCACACGCCGATCGGCGTGGCCGCGCCCGCGTGACGGCGTCGCCACGTGGCCGGCGGCATGCCGTACTCGCGGCGGAACGCGCGGCTGAATGCGGTGTCGGTCTGGTAGCCCACTTCCTCCGCGATGCGCGCCAGCGGCGCGTTGCTGCGTGTCAGCAGGTTCGATGCCAGCAGCATTCGCCACTGCGCGAGGTACTGCATCGG
>JAOUIM010000180.1 GCA_029884035.1 Aquincola sp.
CTGCCCGCTGCTCGAGGGCATCGACCTGTCCGGCGCACGCGGCGTGCTGGTCCTGATCGCGGCGGCGAAGAGCAACTTCAAGCTCGCCGAGTCGCGCAATGCGATGAACACGATCCGCCGCTACGCGGCCGAGGATGCGCACGTGATCTACGGCACCGCTTACGACGAATCGCTCGGCGATCAGCTGCGCGTGACCGTCATCGCCACCGGCCTGTCACCCGCCAAGCGCGCGCAGACCACGCCGATGACCGTGGTGCACAGCGCCGGCGGACTGCGCACCGGCACCGACAACGTGCCGATGGCGAGCGCGATGGCGTCGACCCCGCCTGCGGCCGGCGCGGTCGCGCAGGTCCCGCCGCAGGACTACAGCCAGCTCAGCACGCCCAGCGTGTGGCGAAACGCCCGCACGCAGGCCGCGGCCCGCGTCGACGCACTCGCCAGCAACGGGATGGACGAGATCGAGATCCCGGCCTTCCTCCGCAAGCAGGCCGATTGATGGCCCACCCCCGCGGCGGCTTCGCCTGGCCACGGCCTCGCGGAGCTCGGCTGGTTCGCGAGGCCATCGGGTCTGCGCAGGCAGACCCTCAGGTCCTCGCTCGCCCCCCTCGCGGGGGCACCGCCAGCGGACCGGCAAAGCGCTTGCGCTTCAGCACAGGCTCATATCGGGCGACGATGTGATGCCGCAGCTAAAGCCGGCTCCGCGGCGGTTGTTTGGAAAGTCCGTGACAATCCCGGGCATGCTCCAGCAACGCACGATCAAGGCGATCACCCGCGCGGTGGGGCTGGGCGTGCACGGCGGGCAGAAGGTCGAGCTCACATTCAAGCCGTCACCGCCCGACGCGGGCATCACGTTTCGCCGCACCGACCTGCCGATGCCCGTGGCCATTCCGGTCAGCGCGCAGACGGTGTGCGACACCCGCATGGCCACCACGATCAGCGCCGACGGCGAGCCTGGCGCGCCGAAGGTGCAGACGATCGAACATCTGCTGTCCGCGTGCGCCGGACTGGGCCTGGACAACCTCGCGATCGACATCAGTGGCGAGGAAGTGCCGGTGCTCGATGGCTCGGCCGCGAGCTTCGTCTACCTGCTGCAGAGCGCGGGCATCGAACTGCAGAACGCGCCCAAGCGATTCATCCGTGTGAAGAAGGCGGTCGAGGTGCGCGATGGCGAGGGCGCGACGCTCAAGTGGGCGCGGCTCGAGCCGCACCACGGCTACGTGCTGACCTTCGAGATCGAGTTCGACCATCCCGCGGTCGACGCGACTGGCCAGCGCGTGTCCTTCGACATGGGATCGGGCCGCTACAAGCGCGACATCGCACGCGCGCGCACCTTCGGCTTCTCGAAGGACGTGGAGGCAATGCGCTCGCGCGGGCTCGGCCTGGGCGGCAGCATGGACAACGTGATCGTGCTCGGCGACACGCGTGTGCTCAACGCCGACGGCCTGCGCTATGGCGACGAGTTCGTCAAGCACAAGATCCTCGATGCGATCGGGGACCTGCAGGTCGCCGGCCGGCCGATGCTGACCCACTACACCGCCTACCGCAGCGGCCACGCGCTGAACAACCGGCTGCTGCGCGAACTGCTCGCCGATCGCGACGCCTTCGAGATCGTGACCTTCGACAACGTGAGCGACGCACCAGCCGGCTTTGCCGAGCTGGCGCCGGCCTGGTGAGGGCGCTCCATGCTCGTGCTGCGTCTGGTCTTCGGCCTGCTGCTCGCGGGCGGCCTGGTCGCGTTCGCGCTGTACATGACCACCGGCAACCCGGCGTGGCGGCAGCGCGGCATCGTGATCATCAAGTGGACGGTGATCGCCGGGCTCGCGGCCGCCGCGGTCATCGTGCTAGAACGCCTCACCCCGTTGCTGTGAGCGAGCGATGACGATCTTCTACTGGACCATGGCGATCCTGACGATCGGCACCTTCGTGCCCTCGGCGTTCTATGTCGTGCTGTATGCCGCCACAGGCGAGGAGGGGTGCGTGCGGCGCGCACGGACCTTCTGGGGCTTTGCCAAGCTGTTCGGCCTGCTGGGCTTCAACATCGGCATCTGGGGCCATGTCCTCGTGGCGATCTGGCAACTGATCTTCAAATAGACGCTGCTGTGCGATGCGACCGTGGCTGGGGCGTGTCCGGCGCCTCGGGGCGCGGGCCCTCGCATCAGCGCAGGAACTTCGGCGTCTTGCCGATCGCGGCGAGCGCCGTGCAGGCCTCGGCGACGATCTGGCCGCGTTGCGCCGCGATCCATCCGAGTCCGAACGCCGCACCAGGGTCCCGCGCGGCGGCGTCGCGCAGCAGCCCTTCGGCCACCGTGATGTCCTGCAGCCGCCCCAGGGCATCCTGCGCATCGCGCAGCCGCCCGGCATACGCTGCCCACGCCTTGGCAGGCCACAGCGAGGACAGCGCCTCGGCCGCATAGCGCAGGCGCTTCAGGCGCTTGCGCGCCCGGTGGCGCGCCTCGTCCTCGAGCGCTTCGAATGTTCGTCCTGCGCGATGGAGCTGCCGGTGCAGCTGCGCCAGATGCGGCCCTGACAGGGTGCGCAGATTCCTCGCTTGCGCCGCGGGAGGGGTGCTGTGCGCGAAGCTCAGCAGTTCGAGCAGCCACTGCGTCGTCGGCGCTGCGCGAAAGATTGCTCCCGGGTCGTCGGCCGGCCCCGCCTGCGCCAGCGCCAGCGGAGGCGCACCGGCCTCGCGCAGCGCGGGCCAGAGCCATGCCGAGAGTGCATCGCGGTCGCGTGCGCCCGACAGCCGTCCGAGGATCTCGCGCGCCGTCTCGATCCAGCGCGCATCCAACTCGCCGGACCAGTCGCCAAACTCGCGCAGCACGCTCGCCAGGCGCCGCAGGCCGACGCGCGTCTGGTGCACATGTTCGGGCTGCGTGTGGCCCGCGGCCAGCCAGGAGGCATTGGGTGCGATCTGCGACACAGCGCTGAGCACGCAGGCGCGCAGGGCAAGTTCGAGCGACGCGGCGGGGTGCAGCGATGGCACAGGCGCTTTGGCCACCGGCGCGGCACCACGGCCGTCGGCCAGCCAATGGCCGCGCTCGGCCTTGCTGCGAGTGTCGAGCCACAGGCCATGGCGCGCGGCCCAGCGCCCGGCCACCGCCGTCATCACCTCGAGGCTGCCTTGCAGCAGCTCGAATTCGATTTCGCACACCGGCAGCGCCTCGTCGCGGGCGCGAAGTTCGCCTTCGTCGAAGGCCAGCTCGATGCGCGTGCCGCCCAGGCGCACCTCGCGCCAGGTGCGCCGCACATCGGTCTCGAAACGCAGCGCCAGCGCGTCAGCCTGGTCGCCGAGCGCCTTCCGCAGCCTGCGGCCTTCGGGGGTGCCGTCATGGCGCGCGATGTCGAGCGCCGGCGCCTCGCGCGATGAGGTGACCGGTACCTCGTGCTCGAGGCGTTCGAGCAGCCCATCGCCGGTGCCCTTGAGCGCCTGGACCCAGCGCCGCCCCTCGCGTCGCAGGCGCAGGGCCAGGCCTGCGGCCGCGAGACGGTGATCCGGCGTGTCGTAGTAGCGCGCCCGCAGTCGCGCACGGCTGACCTGGCCACGATGCAGGGCACGCGACACCGCGGCACGGCCCGTGTCAGGCACCTGCAGTTTGATTTCAATCTCGGCCATCGCGAACGTCAGGGTCCGTGAGCACGGGGTGCGATTGTGCGCGGCTCGGGCAGCGGGCCCGTCGCGAGCGCCGCGGGCGAGGGCCGGCGTGGCCTCAGTAGGCCCGCCCGCGCCTGAACTGCGCATGCTGGCGCCGTGCCAGCGGCGAGACGCGATCGATCGCGGCGAGCGATGCGCCCGCATTCGCATGCGTGATCGCGATGCCCAGCGCATCGGCGGCGTCGGGCCCTGGCGCCGCCGACAGCGCCAGCAGGCGCATGACCATCGCCGCCACCTGCTCCTTGCGCGCCTGGCCATGGCCGACGACGGCCTTCTTCATCTGCAATGCGGTGTACTCCGCGACGCCGAGCTGGCACGACACCAGCGCCGCGAGCGCCGCACCGCGCGCCTGGCCGAGCAGCAGGGTGCTTTGCGGGTTGACGTTGACGAACACGATCTCCACCGCGGCGCACTGCGCATCGTAGCGCCGCGCGACCTCGCACACGCCGTCGAAGATCACCTTCAGGCGCGCCGGCAGGTCGCCGCGTGCGACCGCCGCGGTCCGGATCGTGCCGCTGGCCACGTAGCGCAGGCGCGGGCCGTCGGCGTCCACCAAGCCAAAGCCCGTCGTCTGCAGGCCGGGGTCGATGCCGAGGATGCGTGTGCCGGCCATGGTCAGAGTCTGAAGTACCAGCGTACCGAATGGAAGAACACTGGCGCGGCGAAGCACAGCGGCGCCACGCGGTCGAGCAGGCCGACCGCGCCGGTCACGCTGCTGCGGTTGCCCCAATGGTGCACACCAGCGTCGCGCTTGAGTGCCTTCATCACGAACTCGCCCAGTGTGCCGGTGGCCGCGGCGACGAATGCCATCGACAAGGCCTGGCCGGCCTTGAACGGCGTGATCCAGTACAGCGCTGCGCCGACCCATGCGGCGACGACGGCACCGATCAACCAGGCGCGAAACGAGAAGCTGCGACTGATCTGGCGCGCGACCGGCCGGCGCCGCAGCCGGCGGCTGGCGAGCTCCTGAACCACCTGCGCAACGGCGACCACGATCACGAGGAAGAACAGCAGGAACGCACTGCGACCCTCGTAGCGCTGGAACTCGAGCAGCAGCAGCGCCGGCGCGTGCGACAGGCCATAGACACAGACCACGATGCCCCACTGGATCTTCGCGTTGCGCTCGAGAAAGCGGTGCGGGTCACCGGCCATCGCGCTGACCACCGGAACGGCGAAGAACACGTAGACCGGGATGAACACGGTGAAGAGATCAAAGTGCCTGAGCGCGACGATCACGTACTGCAGCGGCAGCACGATGAAGAAGGCCAGGATCAACGTGCGGTGGTCGCTGCGCCGCGTGTGCTGCAGCGTGATGAACTCGCGCAGCGCAAGGAACGAGAACAAACCGAACAGCACCGTGGCGCCGATCGGCCCCGCGAGCCAGGCGAGCCAGAACAGCAAGGTGCCGACCCACGCCGCGCGCAGGTCACGCAGGAATCGTGTCCAGGCTTCGCCCGCCTCGCCCACGCGGTCGCGCAGCGAGTACAGCACGGCCCCCGTGGACACGAGCATCAGCGTGCCGAACAAGATCGCGAACAGCAGCGCGACCTGCTTGTCGGGGTCGAGGCTGCGCAGCGAGCCCATTCAGTTCACCCGGGGCCGCAACGCGATCACCGCGTCGCGCGCCCGCTCCAGGAACGCGGCCTTGTCTTCACCGCTCTCCAGGTGCATCGGTGCTCCGAACGTCACGGTGCACAGGATGGGCACCGGCACGACCTCGCCCTTGGGCATCACGCGCTGCACGTTGTCGATCCAGGCCGGGATCAGTTCGACGTCCGGGAATTGTTCGGCAAGGTGGAACAGCCCGCTCTTGAAGGCCTGCGGGTCGCCCTTGTTGCTGCGCGTGCCCTCGGGGAAGATCACCAGCGAGTCGCCACTGGTCAGCGCCTCGACGAGCGGCTCGAGCGGATCCTGGTCATCGGTGCGTTGCCGCGACACGTACACGGCGTGGAACACCTCGTGCGTGAGCCAATGCTTGAACGGGCTCGAGGTCCAGTAGTCCTTGGCCGCGATCGGCCGCGTCATCGTGCGCAGGTCCTTGGGCAGCGCCGCCCAGATCAGCACCCAGTCGAGATGGCTCTGGTGGTTGGCGAAGTAGATGCGCTGCTGCGCGGTCGGCGGGCAGCCCTTCCAATGGCCCTGCGCGCCCGTGATCAGACGGGCGATGAAGGCCAGCAGCAGGCCCATCAGTTCGGCGCGCGACATCGGCCGGCATCCTAGCCGACGCCGCGATCGATGCGGGCCGCGCGAGGTAGGCTATCGGCCGCGATGAAGGACCTCGGCGCGGCTCCCCACCTGATCGTCATCGGCGGCGGCTTCGGCGGCCTGTGGTGCACGCGCGCGCTCGAACGGGCGCCGCTGCGCATCACGCTGGTCGACCGCGCCAACCACCACCTGTTCCAGCCGCTGCTCTACCAGGTGGCCACCGCCGGCCTGTCGGCAGGCGACATCGCTGCGCCGCTGCGCCACATCCTGCGCGCGCAGCGCAACGTCACCGTCCGGCTCGGCGAGGTCACGGGCATCGACACGGCGGCGCGCACGGTGAAGCTGGCCGACGGCACGACGCTCGGCTACGACCTCCTGCTCGTGGCCAGCGGCGTCACGCACGCCTACTTCGGCCACGACGAGTGGGCCGCGCACGCACCGGGCCTGAAGACGCTGGACGACGCGATGACGCTGCGACGACGCATCCTGCTCGCGTTCGAGGCGGCCGAGAACACAAACGACGCCACCGAACGCGAGGCCTGGCTCACCTTCGCGATCGTCGGCGCCGGACCCACCGGCGTCGAGCTGGCGGGCACGCTGGCCGAGATCGCGCACCATACGCTGGCCGGCGAGTTCCGCCACATCGACCCGTCGCATGCGCGCGTGCGGCTGGTCGAGGCGGGCCCGCGCGTGCTGGCGAGCTTTCCACCCGCACTGTCGGACAAGGCGGCGGCTCAGCTGCGCCGCATCGGCGTGGACGTGCTGGTTGGGCAACCAGTGCAGTCGATCGACGCCGAGGGCTATGTGCGTGGCGGCCAACGCGTCGCGGCCCGCACCGTGCTGTGGGCCGCCGGCGTCGCGGCGTCGCCGCTTGGAACGCTGCTGGGCGTGCCGCAGGACCGCGCCGGTCGCGTGCAGCTGCAGCCGGATCTGAGCGTGCCGGGCCATCCCGAGGTCTTCGTCGCCGGCGACCTGGCGGCCCTGATGCAAGCCAACGGGCGGCCGGTGCCTGGCACCGCGCCGGCTGCCAAGCAGATGGGCGCGCATGTGGCGCGCGTGATCGCCGCGCGGCTGATGGGGCGCGGCGAGGAGCTACCCTTCGTGTACCGCGACTGGGGTAACCTCGCCACCATCGGCCGCATGGCTGCAGTGGTCGAACTGCGCGGCCTGCACCTGTCCGGCCTGCTGGCCTGGTGGTTCTGGCTCGCCGCGCATGTGTTCTTCCTGATCGGCTTTCGAAACCGCTTCACCGTGCTGATCAACTGGGCCTGGGCCTACTGGACCTACCAGCGCCATGCCCGCGTCGTATTCGGCCGTGGAGACGGCGCACCATGAATCCGTCCACCGAGAGTGCGCCGCAGCGGAGCATTGCATG
>JAOUIM010000181.1 GCA_029884035.1 Aquincola sp.
TTCCATCCGCGTGCCGCGTAGTACTTCGGCAGCATCTCGGGCAGCTTGCTGGTCAGCCCCTTGGCCGGACCGGTCTTGGCGGCTTCGTTGAGCAGGCGCGGCGGCAGGTTGTCGTCCTTGGCGGTGAAGCCGGCCCTGTTGTTGAAGTCGCGCTCCATGTTCCAGATGCGCTCGCCGATCTTGCTCAGGTTCTCGAGCGTGAACTCGGGGCCGCAGGCCGCAGCCACCTGCGGGGCCACGTCCGCCAGCCCCCAGGCGAAACTGGTGAAGATGCAGATTCCCGCGGAGTCGAATGCCGCCGTCGCGTCCTGGAAGGCCATGACCAACTCGGGCTTGCCGTCGGCTGACAGCGGATCGGTCTTCACCGGGATGCCGAGGATCTCGCTGGCCACCGTGTAGCTGCGCAGGTGGCAGGCGCCACGGTTGCTGGTCGCGTAGGTCAGACCCATGCCCTGGATGCCGCGCGCGTCGTAGGCCGGGAATTCCTGGCCCTTGACGCTCATCGACAGTTCGGGATGGCCGTACTTCGCGCACAGGCGCTTGCTGCCCTGCCCGATTTCCTTGCCGAAGCCGACGCCCTTGGCCGTCATCTCCGCCAGTTCGCACAGCGCCTTGGCCGAACCGAAGGGCGCCTCGGTGCCGATCTGCTCGGCCTTCAACACGCCCATCTCGTAGAGCTCCATCACCGCGCCGATGGTCGCGCCGAAGCTGATCGGATCCATCCCCTGCTCGTTGCAGATCAGGTTGGCGTACTGAAGCGCTTCGAGGTCGTTCACGCCATTGGCCGCGCCCAGAGCCCAGGCTGCCTCGTACTCGAGACCGCCCGAGGCGCCCCAGTACTGCGGCTTGTTCTCGACGCTGAAGTGCTTCTGGTCGATCTTGCTGATGCGCCCGCAGGCGATCGTGCAGCCGAAGCAGGCCTGGTTGGTGACCAGCTGCGCCTTGCCGTCGCTCTTGCGCGGCGTGGCCATCGCCTCGGCGCTGATGTCCTTGGCGCCCTCGAACTGACTGTCGCGGTGGTTGCGCGTCGGCAGCGCGCCGACCTCGTTGATGACGTTCATCAGCACCTGGGTGCCGTAGGTCGGCAGGCCCTGGCCGGTGACCGCGTTGTCGGCGAGGATCTTCTTCTTCTCCTTGGTGACCTTCATGAATTCCTTCGGGTCGTGCACGTTGCCCACGCCCTTGGTACCGCGCACCGCGATCGCCTTGAGGTTCTTGCTGCCCATCACGGCGCCGACGCCCGAGCGGCCCGCGGCGCGGTGCAGGTCGTTGACGACCGCAGCGAAAAGAACTTGGTTCTCGCCGGCCAGACCAATCGACGAGACGCGGATCAGCGGATCCTGGTGCTGCTTCTTGATCGTCTCCTCGGTGTGCCACACGCTCTGGCCCCACAAATGCGCGGCGTCGCGCAACTCGGCCTTGTCGTCCTCCACGAACAGGTACACCGGCTTGGCGCTCTTGCCCTCGAAGATGACCATGTCCCAGCCGGCCATCTTCAGTTCGGCGCCCCAGTAGCCGCCCGAGTTGCTGCAGGCAATGGCGCCGGTCAAGGGTCCCTTCGTGACCACCGTGTAGCGCCCGCCGGTGGAGGCCATCGTGCCGGTCAGCGGGCCGGTGGCCCAGATCACCTTGTTGGCCGGCGACAGCGGATCGACCTTCGGGTCGACCTCCTGCACGATGTACTTGGTGGCCAGGCCGCGCGAGCCGAGGTAGGCGCGCGCCCAGTCCATGTTCAGCGGCTCGGACTTGACCGTGCCCTTGGTGAGATCGACGCGGAGGATTTTTCCTGCCCAAGACATGTTGTGTGCTCCTCAGGCTGCGGGTTGATTGCCGAGCTTGTCGGCCCAGGCGGCCATCTTGCCCAGCCCGGTCCAGTTGGCATCGACGTACGTGATTGCGCCCGTTGGGCACGCATCGGCGCAGGCGGGCTCGCCGCCGCACAGGTCGCACTTCTGCACCTTGCCGGTTTCCTGCACGTAGTTGATCGTGCCGAACGGGCAGCTGATGGTGCAGACCTTGCAGCCGACGCAGGTGCTGTCGTTGACGACCTTGGCTCCCGTGAGCTTGTCGAGCGTGATCGCCTCGACCGGGCAGGCGTGCAGGCACCAGGCCTCGTCGCACTGGGTGCACGTGTAGGGCACCTTGCGCCCCGTGTGATGGAAGTCGAACACCTTGATGCGCGACTTGGCGGTGGCATAGGTGCCGTAGTTCTCGAACGAACACGCCATCTCGCATTGCAGGCACCCGGTGCATTTCTCCGGGTTGATGTGCAGCGTCTTCTGCATTCAGGTCTCCTGGTGTGGGCCCCGCCGCGCACCCTATGCACGGCTGGGCATGGGTGATTGTTCGGCGCGTCCCCGGCGCCTCGATTAGGGTCAACCCTCGGCCCACCTAATATTCTCAGTGTGAGACGGCACCGAATCCGGCGGCCGCAGAAGCTGGCACGATCGGCATCCCGCCCGCCGCAGCGATGAACCCCGCCCCGCACTCCCTCCGCGCTGACCGCCTGCCCATGATCACGCAGGCACGGCGAGCTCTGCTGCACGAGGGCGGCACTGCCAGCGGCGGAGCGATCGAGCCCTGGATCACTGCGTCGTGGCAGCGATGCATCGGCCGCGGCCAGCGTCCGGGTGACGGCGTCGCCTTCGACCTCGTCACCTGCGCCGCGCAGCGTCGCAGCGCTGAGTCCAGCGGGACGCTTCTGGCCGCTGCGCGTTCGGTGCTGGCCGACCTCGATCGCGCAATCGCACCGACGCGCTACTTCAGCCTGCTCACCGACGCGCAGGGCGTCGTCGTCGCGGTGGGCGCCACCGCCGATGCCTCGGTACCCGCAGTGCACGCGATCGCGCGCGTTGGCGTCGACCTGTCCGAGCGTAGTGTGGGCACGACCGCGATCGGCGCCGCACTCGGCGAACGCCACCCGGTGTGGCTGCACCGTGGCGAGCACTTCTTCGACGCGACCGCGGTCTACAGCTGCGCCGGCGCGCCCGTGGTCGGGCCCGACGGGTGCCTGGCCGGGATGCTCGACCTCACCGGCGTGATGGCCGACGAGCGCCCCGAGTTGCGCCACCTGGCCGCACAGATGGCGATGCGCATCGAGGCCGCGATGCTCGATGCGCTGCCGCGCGAACGCATGCTGCGGGTGCAGTGGCCGGGCGCAGACGGTGCGAGCGGCGCAGGATTGCTCGCTCTTGACGGTGACGGCCTGATCGTCGGCGCCGACCGCATCGCGCGGCAGATGCTCGCGCTGCGGTGGCAGGAGGATGCGCGGCATTTCGGGCCGCTGGACGCCTGTTTCGCCACCAGCCCCGAGCGTCTGCTCGGCCTGCGCGCCGACGCGGCGGCCGAAATCGTGCCGCTGTGGTCGGGGCTGCAGGCGCTGGTGGCTGCGGTCGAGGGTTCGCGCGTCGTGCCCGCGCGCTGGCGCGACGCCGAGGCGCGCCTGATCCGCGAGGCGATCGGCGCCGCGCACGGCAACGTGGCACGCGCCGCGCAGCAGCTGGGCATCAGCCGGGCGACGATGTACCGGCGCCTGGCCGCCCTGCGCCGGCGCGGAGCAGGACCATGACCGCATCGACACTTCGATCCGACGACGGCGAGGCGCCACCGGTGCTCGCGGTGCGTGCCCTGACCAAACGCTACGGCACCTTGGTCGCCCTGGACGCACTCTCGTTCGAGTTGCCGCCCGGGCGCTTCGTCGGTCTGCTGGGCCCCAACGGCGCCGGCAAGACCACGCTGTTCCAGCTGCTCACCGGCCTGTTCGCCGCCGACGACGGCGAGGTCGCGGTGCAAGGACTGTCGATGCGACACGAACCCTGGCGCGCGCTGGCCGGGATCGGCGTCGTGTTCCAGCAGGCATCGCTCGACCTCGACCTCAGCGTCGAGCGCAACCTGCGCTTCCACGCCGCGTTGCACGGGCTGACGCGCCCTGTGGCGTCCGAGCGCATCGCCGCGTACTGCGCATCACTCGGGCTGGCGCAGGATCTGGCGCGCCCGGTGCGCGAGCTGTCGGGCGGCAACCGGCGCAAGGTCGAGCTCGCGCGCGCGCTGCTGCATCGACCGGCCCTGCTGCTGATGGATGAAGCCAGCGTCGGCCTCGATCCCGCCTCGCGGCGCGACCTGCTCGCCGCGCTGCGCGCCGACGTGGCGCAGCGCGGCAGCACCGTGCTGTGGGCCACCCACCTCGTCGACGAGGTCGTATCGGCCGACCGCGTGCTGGTGCTGCATCGCGGCCGGCTGCTGACCGACGGGACACCGGCCCAGGTGAGCGCCGCGCTCGGCGAGCCGACGCTGGAGGCCGGTTTCATTGCCCGGACACGGGCACCCAAGGAGGCGCTCGCCGCATGAAGCATTTCGGACTCGCGGCCCTGCTCGCTGCCGCAGCAGCCGTTCACGCCCAGCCCGCGGTGTGGGTGTCCAGCGAGAAGGACAACGCGATCGCCGTCGTCGATGCCGCTTCGCTCGCCGTGCAAGCGACGGTGCCGACCTGCAAGCGCCCGCGACACATGCAGTTGCTGCCCGGAGGCAGGCAGCTGCTGGTGGCTTGCGGCGAGTCACACGCCGCTGACCTGATCGATGTCCAGACGCGCCAGTCGATCAGACGCGTGCCTCTGGGTGACGACCCCGAGGCCTTCGACCTGTCGCCCGACGGCCGGACGCTGTACGTGACCAACGAGGACGAGGGCGCGCTCGGGTTCGTGGACCTCGCCACCGGAAAGACGTTGAAGTCGGTGCCGGTGGGCAAGGAGCCGGAGGGCGTGAAGGTCAGTGCCGATGGCCGCACCGTGTACGTGACCTCCGAGGTCGCGAACCTGGTGCACGTGATCGACGTCGCGACGGCAAAGGTCGTGCACAACGTCAAGGTCGGCAAGCGTCCGCGGCGCATGGCGCTGACGCCCGACGGCGCCGAACTGTGGGTCACGAACGAACTCGACGCGAGCGTGAGTGTCGTCTCGACGAGGGACCATGCCGTGACGCACACGATCCGGTTCGCGCTGCCCGGCGCACGGTCTCAGGACATCACACCGGTGGGCATCGTGATGACACGCGACGGCAAGCGAGCGTTCGTCGGTCTCGGCCGTGCCAACCACGTCGCCTTCATCGATGTCGCGCAGCGCAAGGTCACGCACACCGTGCTGGCCGGCAAGCGGGTCTGGAACGTCGCACTCGACCGCGCCGAGGCGCGGCTGTATGTCGTCAATGGACTGTCCGACGACATGACGGTGATCGACGTGGCCGGCGGCAAGGCCCTGAAGACGGTCGCGGTGGGCCGCGTGCCCTACCAGGCCCTGGTGGTCGAGTGAAACTGCTGCGTGGCATAGGCCTCGCCCTGGCCCTGCCGGGCTGCGCGCTCGCGGCCACGCTCAAGGCCGTGCTCGTCGTACCGGCCGACGACCCGCGGCTCGAGCGGACGCGCACCGAGCGCGCCTACCTCGGGCACCCCGGCGGCCCGGCGGCCGACGGCCTGAAGATCGCCATCGAGGAAGCACGCTTCGAACTCGAGGCCGGAAAGACGAGCGTCAGCATCGATGTGGTGAGCGTGGCCACACGCGATGCCGCCCGCGCGGCCGCACAACAGGCCGAGCGGTCGGGCGCGGCGGCGATCGTGACCGACCTCGACGCGGCCACGACCTCGGCCGTGGCCGATGCGGCCAGGCTGCCGGTGCTCAACGTCGGCCAGGCCGCCGATGCGCTGCGCGAGCGCGATTGCCGCGCCAACCTGTGGCACCTGATCCCGAGCGAGCGCATGCGCGCCGACGCACTCGCGCAGGCGCTCGTCGCCCGAAAGTGGACGACGGTGCTGCTGCTGCAAGGCCCGGGGACCGACGACGCGGCACGCAGCGCGACCGCGCAGGCCGCCCTGAAACGGTTCGGCGCGAAGGTCGTTGCGGTCAGGACCTTCAAGCTCTCGAGCGACCCACGCGAGCGCGATCAGGCCAATCCACTGCTGTTGACCGGCGGTGGCCTTGGCTACGACGCCGCGTGGGTCGTCGACAGCGATGGCGAATTCGCGCGCTCGCTGCCCTACCGCACCGCGCTGCCGCGCCCAGTAGTCGGCGACGGCGGCCTGGTGGCGCTGTCGTGGCATGCGCAGTTCGAGCGCTTCGGCGCGCCGCAGGTGGTGCGGCGTTTCGCCAAGGCCCATGGCAGGCCCATGGCCGCTCAAGACTGGGCGGCGTGGATGGCCGGCCGCGCATTGGTGGCCGCCGCGCTGGCCGCACCCAACGGCAATGCGGCGATCTGGGCCAAGGCGCTGACGTCCCTCGAACTCGATGGTTCCAAGGGCGTGACGCTGTCGTTCCGGCCCTGGGACGGCCAGTTGCGTCAGCCGCTGCTGCTGACCGATGGCCAGGGCGTCATCGGCACCGCGCCCGTCGATGGCATGCTGCATCCCAGGAACGCGCTCGACACGCTGGGCGCCGATGCCCCGGAGAAATTGTGCAAGGCCAGAACACCGTGACGCACGCACTGCGGTGCCTGTGGGCGATCGTCGGGCGCGAACTGTTCAAGTTCTCGCGCCAGTACGGTAGGCTGGCTTCGGCGCTGGTACGACCGCTGCTTTGGCTCGCGGTCTTTGCTGCGGGTTTTCGCAATGTGTTCGGCGTGGCGATCGTCGAACCCTATGACACCTACATTCCTTACGACACCTACATCGTTCCCGGGCTCGTCGGCATGGTGCTGCTGTTCAACGGCATGCAGTCGAGCCTGGCCATGGTCTACGACCGCGAGATGGGCCTGATGCGGCTGCTGCTGACCGCGCCTTTGCCGCGCTGGTGGCTGCTGGCGAGCAAGCTCGCCGCGACGGCGGTGCTGTCGCTCGCACAAGCGGCGGTCTTCGTGGCCGTCGCGGCGCTGATCGGCACCGACCTTCCCGTGCCCGGCCTGCACGCAGTGGCAGCCTGCACCGCGGCGGCGCTGATGTTCGGCGCGCTCGGTCTGCTGCTGTCGGTGCACATCCGCCAGCTCGAGAACTTCGCCGGTACGATGAACTTCGTCATCTTTCCGATGTACTTCATTTCCACCGCGCTGTATCCGTTGTGGAAGCTCGAGGAGTCCGGCGCGACCTGGGTCTGGCGCATCGCCCAGATCAACCCATTCACCCACGCCGTCGAGTGGCTGCGCTTCGCCTGGTACGGCAAGGACCCCGGCCTCGCGCCCGCGATCGTGCTGGGCACCCTCGCCGTGGCCTTCGTTCTCGCCTGCTGGGGCTACGACCCG
>JAOUIM010000182.1 GCA_029884035.1 Aquincola sp.
TGCAGTGACGAGGCGAGCTACATCAACGGCCAGGTGCTCGCGGTGGACGGCGGCTTCGACGCGAGCGGTGTAGGCTTGCCGACACTGCGGCAAAAGAACTGAGCGGGCATCGCACGCAGCGAGTACAATCCCTGCGTGCGTCGTGAGTCTGCTCACTGACTCGGCGCCTGTTGCATGACGAGGTCCCCGGCTCTTCCGCCGCGGTGCACCCCGCCCAGTCGACCGTCCCACCGGTCCTCGGCCGTCAGCCTCTCCCAGCGGCGAGCTCCATTTCCGGTCCTTTCTCGAATCCTCGCAGCCGGACCCAGCGACAGCGGCAACGCTTCGCAACGTACCAACGCACCTGTCGTCAACCGGCAGGCCGACCTTCCCAACCCGCGCGTGCGGCTCTAAACGGCCGCGCGCCATCCATGACCACCATCCGCGAAAAGACGTTCTCGGTGGGCAAGTACCTCGTGTCACCGCTCACCCGACTCACCCCGACCGGCGCCTATGCGCCGTCCGTATCCATCCGCAGCGGCCAGGGCCGCGCCACGCACGACCGCGTGTTCCGCTTCGTCGTGCGGTTTCCCACCCGCGAAGGCGCGAGCCGCTACGCCGCCGAGCAAGGACTGCTCTGGCTGCAGCAGTCCGCCGGCGACCAACCTACCCATTGAACAGAAGGACACCGCATGGCCAAGGAAGAGCTGATCGAAATGAACGGCAAGGTCGAGGAAGTCCTTCCCGACTCGCGCTTTCGCGTCTCGCTGGAAAACGGCCACATCCTCGTGGCCTATACCTCGGGCCGCATGCGCAAGCACCACATCCGCATCCTCGCGGGCGACCGCGTGGCGCTGGAACTGTCGCCCTATGACCTGAGCAAGGGCCGTATCACGTTCCGCCACCTCGAGCCGCGCGCTGGCGGCGCACCGCGGCCCAACACGCCCCGCCGCACGCGCTGAGCGCGAGGCTTTCAACCCGACTTCCCAACCGCGTGCTGCGGCCCATTCCATCCGCCCGGCACGCAATTTCTCCCGCTAGAAAGGCAACCCGTGATCAACAAACTCTACGTCGGCAATCTCGCCTACTCGATCCGCGACGAAGATCTCCAGCAACACTTCGCCGAATTCGGCCCCGTCACCTCGGCCAAGGTCATGATGGACCGCGACAGCGGCCGCTCCAAGGGCTTCGGCTTCGTCGAGATGGGCTCGGGCGAGGCCGCGCAGGCCGCCATCCGCGGCATGCACGGCAAGACGATCGACGGCCGTGCGCTCGTCGTCAACGAAGCCCGCCCGCGCGAAGAGCGCTCGGGCGGCTTCGGCGGCGGCGGTGGCCAGCGTCGCGGCGGCTACTGATTCGCGAACCGCGATTCGCCGGACAAGGGACCCCGCGGGGTCCCTTGTCGCTTCCTGCCGCGGCCGGCCCCGCTAGCGGCGATCGCGCGGCGTTGCGGCCGCGCGCCGCGGCATGTCGGCCTGAGCGCGCGCAAGACCGCGGCGTCGCGTGCGACTACAGTGTTCGTGGCACGCAACATGCGATACGCCCGCCCGTTCCGGATCACCCGCCGATGCGTCGGCCTGTTCGCGATCGCATCGGGGGTCCTGGCAGCTGCCGCTGCCGCGATGGCGCAGACGCTGCCGTGGTGGGACGGCGAGCGCCCGGGCCCACAGGCCCGCATCGCTGCGCAACTCCTGGCCGACGCTGCGAGCCACGGCTTGGACCCGCGCGACTACGACGCGGCCGCCTTGCAGCGCACGCTGGCGCAAGCTGCCGAGGGCCCGGCCCTCGCGCGTGACGCCGCGCTGCGTCTTCAGGAGGCGCTCGACGCGGCCATGGTCCGTTACCTGCAGGATCTCCACGACGGGCGCGCGACACCTTCGCAGATCCACCACCGCTACAAGCCGCAATCACCCCGCGCGGACTTCGACGCGGCAGGCGCACTGCGCAGAGCGCTGGCGATGCAAGAGGTGGAGCATGCCGCCCGCCAGGCGACGCCGCCATTGTTGCAATACGAGCGGCTGCGCGAGGCGCTTGCGCGCTATCGCGCGTTGGGCGATCACCCGGCGTGGCAGACCAGCCTGCCGCCACTCCCGCGGCCGCCGCGCAGTCCCACACGCAAACTCGAGCCCGGCCAGGGGTGGGTCGGCGTCGGGCTGCTGGCCGAGCGACTGGCTGTGCTGGGCGACCTGCCTGCCGCCGACGCGACGCGGCACGATGCACCCTATGACGGTGCCCTCGTTGCCGCGGTGCGCGGCTTCCAGCAGCGCCACGGTCTCGACCCCGATGGTGTCATCGGAGCGGCCACCTGGGCGGCACTGCAGGTACCGCCGGCGCATCGTGTGCGCCAGCTTGAGCTCATGCTCGAGCGCCTTCGCTGGACACCGCTGCGGCGCGGCTCGCGCATGATCGTGGTCAACATCCCCGAGTTCGTGCTGCGTGCGTACGACGTGCAGGACGACCAGATCGCGGTGCGCCTGGAGTCGAAGGTCATCGTCGGACAGGCGCTGGACACGCGCACGCCGCTGATCGAAGAGGACTTGCGCTTCATTGAGTTCCAGCCGTACTGGAACGTACCGCCATCGATTGCGCGCAAAGAGTTGGTGCCGCGGCTGCGCAGAGACCCGGGCCATTGGCAGCGCGAGGGCTTCGAATTCGTCGGCCGCGGCGCCGGTGGTGGGGCCGATCCCGTTCTTTCCGACGCCAAGCTCCAGGCCGTGCTCGATGGCGCGCTGCGCATCCGTCAGCGGCCCGGGCCTCGAAACGCGCTGGGCGACATCAAGTTCGTGTTTCCCAACCAGGAGTCGATCTACCTGCACCACACGCCCTCGGTCGAGCTGTTCGGGCGCGCGCGGCGCGACTTCAGCCATGGCTGCATCCGCGTCGAAAAACCGGTGGCGCTGGCGGCCTTTGCGCTGCAGGACCACCCCGACTGGACCGAGGAGCGGATCCGCGCGGCGATGACGCGCGACGAGCCCTCGACCGTGCGGTTGATGCGACCGGTGCCCGTGCTGATCGCCTATGGCACGGCGCTCGTGAAGGGCGGACAGGTGCACTTCTTCGAGGACCTCTACGGGCATGACCGCGCGCTCGACAAGGCGCTGCGACAGCCACGGGCGCCGCTTCCGTCACGCATCGCGCCGCCCTGAGCGCCGACAAGCCGCTACGATGCGGCCCATGACGCACCGACACCATGCCAACCGCCGCCGCTTCCTGCGGCTGGGCACCGCCGCCGCCTCGGGCGTGGCGCTGCCGATGCTGGCGCTGCCCGCACGCGCGTCGGCGGCTTCGACCGCCGAACGACGCTTGTCGCTCGTCCACACGCACACCGGCGAGCGCGTGAGCCTGGCCTACGCGGTGGGCGAGCGCTTCGTGCCCGAGTCGCTGAGTCGGCTCGATCGCTTCCTGCGCGACCATTACTCGGGTGAGGTCGGCCGCATCGATCCTCATCTGTTCGACTTGCTGCACCGCGTGCAGCAGGCGACGGGGCGAGGCGACGATGCGTCGTTCGAAATCGTCTCCGGCTATCGCTGCCCCGCCACCAACGACCGCTTGCGCCGCACCGGTGGTGGCGGTGTCGCGCGCCACAGTCTGCACATGGAAGGGCGTGCTCTGGATATCAGGCTGCCCGGCGTGGCGCTCGACGACCTGCGCGACGCGGCGAAGTCGCTGCGTGCGGGCGGGGTCGGGTTCTACGCGCGCGAGCAGTTCGTGCATGTGGACACCGGGCGCGTGCGGACCTGGTAGCAGTCCGGTCCGCGCCCTGATTGACGGACCCTGCGGGGTCCGTCGCCGTTTCTGCGGCGGGCGCCACGCTGCTATAAGGCGTGAACCCTCAATGGAGCCCGGCCATGCGCTACCGCAACCTCGGCAAGAGTCCGCTGCAAGTGTCCGAACTTTGCCTGGGCACGATGATGTTCGCGGACCAGACCGACCTGGCCGAGGCCCGGCGCATCGCGGCCCACGCGCGCGATCACGGCGTGAACTTCATCGACACCGCCGACGTGTACTCGCTAGGCAAGTCCGAGACCATGGTCTGCGAACTGCTCAGGGGCGTCCGGCACGACTGGGTGTTGGCCACCAAGGTCGGCAACAAGATGGGCGATCGACCGAATGAGCAGCAGTACCCGCGCGCCTGGGTCCTGCGCGAGTGCGATGCCAGTCTTCAGCGTCTCGGGACCGATCACGTCGACATCTACTACCTGCACCGCGACTTCAACGGCATGGACCTCGAGGAGCCGCTGCGTGCGATCGACACCCTGTTGCATGCGGGCAAGATTCGCTACTGGGGCGTGTCCAATTTTCGCGGCTGGCGCATTGCCGAGATGGTGCACATGGCGCGGCAGCTGAACATGCCCGGGCCGGTCGTCTGCCAGCCGTACTACAACCTGCTCAATCGCCAGCCCGAGGTGGAGGTGCTCGAGGCGTGCCTCCACCACGGGATCGGCGTCGTGCCTTACAGCCCGATCGCGCGCGGCGTGCTCTCGGGCAAGTACGCGCCCGGAGGTGCGCCCCCGCAGGGCACGCGCGCCGGGCGCGGCGACAAGCGCATGATGCAGACGGAGTTTCGCGAAGAGTCGCTTGCGGTCGCGCAGGCGCTCAGGGCGCACTGCGAAAAGAAGGGCGTGGCGCTCGCGCACTTCGCTACCGCGTGGGTGCTGGCGCACAAGGCGGTCAGCGCCGTCATCGCCGGGCCGCGCACGTTCGAGCAGTGGACCGACTACTTCGGGGCTCTGGACGTGAAGATCGACGCGGCCGACGAGGCGGTCGTCGATTCGCTCGTCGCGCCTGGGCATCCGTCGACGCCGGGCTACAACGACCCGATGTATCCGTTGGCGGGGCGCTGATCGCCGGGCGAGGCCCGGCCGGGCCGGGACCTTCCGGTCACTCGGTGGGCCGTCGCACGAAGCGGCTTGCCATGACTGCCGGCGGCGGCAGCGCGGTATGTGTCACGTGATCGACACGTGCCAGCGGGGGGCCCCTGTGGAGCCAGTCCTGCATGCGTTGCACCGAATCGGCAGCCCCTTGCAGCATGACTTCCACGGATCCGTCGTGGCGATTTCGCACCCACCCCGCAAGGCCGAGCGATGCTGCCCGTTCCACACAGGCCTCGCGAAAACCGACACCCTGCACGCGTCCTTCCACACGAACGATGCGGCATTCGAGCGCGGGGTTCGGGCCGCCTGACACGGCTACGGCAGCGCGCAGGCCCCCGGCCCGTCCGGGTGGCCACACATGCCGCAGGGGCCCATCGCCGCCGCGGCCATCGGATCGCTCGCCGACGAAGGCCCCCCGACCTTGGCCACGACCGACAGTTTCTTGTCGAGTCGCAGCGAGTGGCAACTCGGGCACTCAGGGACGGTGGTCGAGCGCACCAACGCCTCGAAGGCGTGGCCGCACTGCTGGCAGCTGTACTCGAAGATGGGCATGGCAGGCTCTGATGCTGAGTCCGCGCCTGATACAAGGACAAGGCACAAGGCGCACCCTCCAATCCTAGGCTGTTCTCGCCCGCGCCGTGGCTGGACAGATGCGCACCGCGGCGGCAGGTGACGGCCGCCACAGGCAGGCATCATGCATTGCACCGACGCCGAACTCAAGGCCGTGCAGCATCGCGAATGAGGAGCCGTCACCCGCCAACATTCAACAGCGAATGGGACATCGCCCGGGTTGCTGCTTTACCAAGGTCAATGGTCATGGTCTCCAGGTCTTCCAAGCGCGCATGGAAATTTCAAACCTCCTCCGTAAGGCTCAGGATCGGGCTGCGGCGTCCCGAGGTAGTTCCATCGTGGGGGTCGCGGCTTTGACCGAAGCGTTGTGCTGCGTCGGCAGTTCGCTGACCGCACTCTGGCCTCGCAATCGGTCTTCCCGACATGGATCACTCTGATGTCGATAGCGTTGGCGTCGCGGTGATGGAGAAGCTGCGCGAAGCGCAGCCGGCCACGCTCGATCTTGTAGTTCGCGCAGCACTGTGCAAGATGATGACGCCGTATCCGTCTGGAGCCGCAGTGCGGCTGGTGACCGACGAGCCGGCAACCAACTCATCGCGACCGTTGAGCCGGCCAGATCCAGCCGCCAGTGCAGCCGCACGAAAGTAATGGGACAAGGTGTCAGCGTCCGAGGAGCGCGGGCCGCCGTGAGCCCGCCCCGCCCTCCGCGGGACGAGCCGCGAGCCCGCCAGCGCGAATTTCGTCCAGTAAGCGCCGCTGAGCGGGACGCCGTCGTGCCGCGCGACCGTGCGACTGGCTGACGTGACGCCGTGGCGGCTGTGCAGCGGCGCGGCGCGGCTGAGTCGTTGTGGCGCTGGCGCGCTGCGAGCACAATCGCCAGCCTCCGAAACTTGCCCGCACTGCGCGGGCCGCAACTGATGGCTGACGAAGCAGCGCCTGCCGCCCCGCTTACACCGCGGCACATCCGGCTTACCTTGCACCCGACCCATGCCGTGCGCGTCGCATCGCTCGACCCGTGCTGCGCGTCGGTGGCGCGCGTCTACGCCGACTACCTGGCCGACGGCTACGACACCCGCCCGACGATCGCCCTGTCCAAGTTGCACATCAACCTGCTCGAGATCAAGCAGGCGGTGGTGTTCGGTCGTCTGAAGCCGGACCGCCGCGCGCTGCGCGACAACGGCTCGGCGATGGTGACCAAGGGTGCGCTTGAACCAGTGTGGCGGCTCCCGGGTGCGGCGCGGTGCCACGGCCGCAGCGAGGCCGAGCTGCAGCGCGCGCTGTTCGAGGGAACGGGCGTTCGCAGGATGCACCGGCCGGTCAGCAACGGCACCGATAGGCACGACGCGATCACCCGCAGCGGCATCGAGGTCGGCGAGCGGATCCGTATCCCCGACGGACTTATCCCGGCTGATGCGCGCGTCGAGATTGCGGCCAAGATCGCGGCACCTGGGCGGCCGGCCGCGCGCTGGCGCAGATGCAGCGCGGCGGCGCGCCGTCATTGAGTATCGTCAGCGTCGGCACCGTTTCCAGACTGGAGATCCACAGCAATGCTTCGCCAAGTCCACGTTATCTTCCCCCCGCCGGTGCCGCACAAGGTGTCGCTGCGGCGGCAGGAGGACCGCCGAACGGTAAGCTTCCGCCGATGGGTGCACGAAATCAGCCCGCTGCTCGATCGCGAGATGACGCAAGACATGCCGACGCACGATGTCGAGATCGAGAACCCGCTGGAGCGCACCACGGTTCGGCAGATCGACGGCGGCCCCGACCTG
>JAOUIM010000183.1 GCA_029884035.1 Aquincola sp.
AGGCGCGGAGAATGCATGAAAGGTGTTGCGTTCAGCCCCTTTGCTTTGGTGACTTTCATTTGGGGCCGCAAATGAAAGTCACCCGGCCGCCGGGCCGGGACCCGGCACGGTGGCAGTAGCCAAGAGCATGCAAGCGCGAAGCATTCACGCGTACTTGATGCTGCTTCCAGCATTTGTATTGCTGCTGGCTTTCACGCATGTGCCGGCGATCGCCACGCTGATCGACAGCTTCTACTCCACGCCGCGCGGCAGCCGACCCGCGGTGTGGGTGGGGCTGGAGAACTACCGGGTGATGGCCGGCGACCCGGTGTTCTGGAAGGCACTGACCAACAACCTGTGGTTCGCGCTCGCGACGATCCCGGCCTCGATCGGGCTGGCGCTCGTGATGGCACTGTGGGTCAACGAGCGCATCGCCGGCCGCGCGTTCCTGCGCATGGCCTACTTCACGCCCACCGTGCTGCCGATGGTGGCCGTGGCCAACATCTGGCTGTTCTTCTACACGCCGCAGTACGGGCTGCTCGAGCAGGTGCGCGGCGCGTTCGGCCTGCCGGCGCAGAACTGGCTCGGCGACCAGCGCACCGCGCTCGGCGCCGTCACGGTGGTGGCCGTGTGGAAAGAGGCGGGCTTCTTCATGATCTTCTATCTCGCCGCGCTGCAGGGCCTGAACCCGAGCCTGCGCGAGGCGGCGGCGATCGAGGGCGCGTCGCGCTGGACCTTCTTCCGGCGCGTGCAGTGGCCGCTGCTGATGCCAACCACGCTTTTCGTGATGGTCAATGCGGTGATTAACGCCGTGCGCATGGTCGACCACATCGTCGTGCTCACGCGTGGCGGCCCCGACAATGCGTCGACCCTGCTGCTGTTCCATCTGTACCAGGTGGGCTTCAATTTCTGGGACAGCGGCTACGCGGCGGCGCTGACGATGGTGCTGCTGGCGCTGCTGGGCGGCGTTGCGCTGCTGCAGTTCTTCGTGCTCGACCGCCGGGTGCACTACAAGTGAACCCCACCATCCGCGCCACGCGCCTGGTCTACAACGATCCGGGCTGGCTCGACACGCTGGCGGCGTGGCTGCTCGCGCTGCTCTGGATCCTGCCGCTGGCCTACGCAGTGTGGACGGCGTTCCACCCCGGCGAGTATTCGACACGCTTTGCCTTGCTTGCGCCGCTGACGCTGGACAACTTCGCGCGCGCCTGGGCCGCGGCGCCCTTCGCGCGCTACTTCGTCAACACGGTGATGCTCGTCACGATGGTGCTGGCCTGCCAGCTCGTGCTGTCCACGCTCGCGGCGTACGCCTTCGCGCGCTACGAATTCCGAGGCAAGAACGTCCTGTTCGCACTCGTGCTGGTGCAGCTGATGATCACCCCCGACATCCTGCTGGTCGAGAACTACAAGACGATGGCGCGCCTGGGCCTGGTCGACACGCTGCTGGCGATCGGGCTGCCGTACTTCGCATCGGCGTTCGCGATCTTCCTGCTGCGCCAGACCTTCAAGGGCATTCCCAAGGAGCTCGACGAGGCGGCGCGTGTCGAAGGCGCCGGCGCGCTGCAGATCCTGTGGCGCATCTACGTGCCGCTGGCGCGGCCGGTCTACGTGGCCTTCGCGCTGGTGTCGGTGAGCTTCCATTGGAACAACTTCCTGTGGCCGCTCATCATCACCAACACCACCAACGCACGCCCGTTGACCGTGGGCCTGCAGGTGTTCTCGTCCACCGACCAGGGCATCGACTGGTCGGTCATCACCGCGGCCACATTGATGAGCGCCGCCCCGCTGCTGGTGGCTTTCCTCTTGTTCCAGCGCCAGTTCGTGCAGAGCTTCATGCGCGCCGGTATCAAGTAGGGCCCATCACCGTCCCGGCCGCGCCGTGCGGCCCTGCATCCCCGCAATCCCGACTTCGACGAAGGGGCATCGGCCGGCCGCGTCACGTTTGTTGTGCGCCACCCGACCAAGTCTGTACCAGCGCCGCATCTTGTCGCGGTGCTGTACGAAAACCAACCCCTTCCACCTTCCTCGTCTGGAGTCTCACCATGAAGTCGATCATCGCCGCCACCGCCCTGGCCTTCGCCTCGGCCGCTTCCTTTGCCGCCCCGGCCTTCGTCCTCCAGGGCGACGGCCTCGTGCCCAACCTGCAGGCCTTCACCAGCACGAAGACCCGCGCTGAGGTCCGTGCCGAGCTGTTCGCCTCGCGTGCGCGCATGGACTACGTGCACATGGGTGACGAGCTGGTCATGCGCGACCTGTTCATGAGCGTGCGCAATCTGGACGACGTGCACATGGAAGCCGTGCGCGCAACGGCCGACAAGCTCGCGGCGCGCAGCCAATACGGCGCCCAGTAATCAACGCGCGGCAACGCCGGTGGCGCGACGGTCGTCGGGCCACCGGTGCTGCATGCACTCACGCAGCGACATGCGGGCCCGGTGCAGGATCGTGCGGCAGTTGTCTGCCGAGATCGACAGCCGTTGGCAGATCTCGTCGGTGTCGAAGCCGAGCCATTCGCGCATCATGAACACGCGCCGCGTCTGCGTCGGCAGGCATGACAGGCAGCCGTCCAATGTGGCCTTGAGCTGCTTGCGCTCGGTTTGCCCGTCGGGCTGCTGCCAGACGGGGATCTGTTCACGGTAATGGCCCGTCTCGTCGTACAGCGCGTCGATATCGTGAGCCAGCGGGTCGCTGTCGTCGGTTGCGGCCAGCGCCACCTGGCGCGTGCGCGCGGGCGAGCGGTACCAGTCGGCCACCTTGTGACGCAGGATCGACGTCGCCCAGGTGGCCAGCGTCGAATCGCCGCGCCGCTCGCCGTGCTGTTCAAGGACCGCGATCAGCGTGTCCTGAACCAGGTCTTCGGCCTGTGCGGCGTCGGCGAGCGCCATGCGCGCCTGGCGCATCAGGCGCTGGCGAAGGGCGGGCAGTTCGGCATCCAGCGGGATCAGGGTCATGGTGTTGTTCTCGGTGCTTCAACGGTTGCGGGCGGCTTGCGCTGCGGGCATGCTCTCAAGCAACAGTCATTGATGCCATAACCCCCGAAGTACGATACAGACCCATGGCTTGGATGCATTCCTGCAGACAAGTGGCAACGTTGCTGACGCGGTCGATGGACGAGCCACTCGACTTCGTCGACCGCGTGCGCCTTCGCTTACACCTGCGCATCTGTGGCAACTGCGCACAGGTCGAGCAGCAGCTCGCGGCGCTGAAGTCCGCCGGCGACGAGTTGTTTGCGCAGGGCCTGGGCGACAAGCCGGCCCCGCGCGTATGAGCCCATGGCGCTGTCGCTCGATGACACCGACCGGGCGTTGATTTCGCTGCTGCGGCAGGACGCGCGGGCCTCCGTGGCCACGCTCGCGGCGCGTCTGAAGGTCTCGCGCGGCACCGTCACCAATCGGCTGCGCAAGCTCGAGGACGCGCACGTGATCGTCGGCTACACGGTCAAGCTGCGCCCCGATGCCGAGCCGGCCCACATCCGCGCATGGATGGGCGTGGTGGTCGACGGCAACCAGACGCGCGCCGTCATCGCCAGCCTGCTCGGCGAGCCGGCAGTGGCTGCGCTGCACGACACCAACGGCCGCTGGGACCTGCTGGCCGAGATTCAGGTGTCGTCGATGGCCGAGCTGTCGCAGGCGCTGGAGCGCATCCGCCTGATCAAGGGCATCGCCAACAGCGAGACCAGCATCCTGCTGACCAGCTACCGCTGAGCGCAGCGACTCGCGGCGAGCCGAGCTGGCAGGTCAGCGCCAGGTGAGTCGCGGCAGCATGGCCTCGAGCACGCCGTCCCTGAGTACCCAATGGTGGACGAGGGCAGCCGCGGCGTGAAGTCCGGCGAGCCACATGATGGTGTCGCCCAGCAGCTTGTGCACATCCCCCCAATCGGCCCATCTGGCGATCGCCGACCCGGTGATCAGGGGCATGTCATCGATGCGCAGCCCGCCCAGCAGCGTCAGCGGGTGTGACCCGCGGCCCAGCCCGAGGAATGCGGTGACGGGCAGTGCCAGCAGCAGTGCCCACAGCGCGCCATGCGTCAACCGTGCCGCCAGTTGCATCCGTCGCGACATCATGGCCTGCGGGGTTGCCGGGCGCAGCGCCACCCAGACCAGGCGAAGCACCGTCAGCGCGAGGACCAGAAGCCCCAGCGACTCGTGCCACACGATGTCGCTGCGCGTGGCGGGGTCGACGCCTTGACGCATCAGGCGGCCGAAGCCGCCCGGACCGAGGATGAAGGCGATCAACACGACGATGGCCGTGACCCAATGGAAGGCACGGCTGACGGCGTCGTAGCGGGCGGTGGTCTGCAGTTTCATGGGATGGCTGGAGAACTCGCGACCATTGTGTTGCGCCGATGTGAAGGGAACCTGAGGCGCAGGTGTCGCGGACGCAAATCGGCCGACATCGGGCCACGTCCGCGGCGCGCTGCATCGCGCAAGTCGCGCCGCGTCGGTTCAGACCCGTTCGAGCACGAGCGCGATGCCCTGGCCGACGCCGATGCACATGGTGCACAGGGCGTAGCGGCCCTTGACGGTGTGCAGTTGGTTGACGGCGGTGGTGGCCAGCCGCGCGCCGCTGGCGCCCAACGGGTGGCCGAGCGCGATCGCGCCACCGTTGGAGTTGACGCGCGGGTCGTCGTCCGCGATACCGAGCTCGCGCAACACCGCCAGGCCCTGTGCAGCGAAGGCCTCGTTGAGTTCGATCACGTCGATCTGCGCCAGGCTCAGGCCGGTGAGTTCGAGCACGCGGCGCGTGGCCGGTGCCGGACCGATGCCCATGATGCGCGGCGGCACGCCCGCGGTGGCCATGCCGACCACGCGTGCGCGGTGATCACCAGCCTAATCAGCGAGCTGGCAGTGGCGGCGCTGCGTGACGACTCCGGCTGCCGGGACCCGCTGGCTGGCTCGCGCCTGCCGTCGATGGCCGAGTGGTCGGTCGCGCTTGGGCGCTTGCTTCCGATAAGGGCATCGTCGGCTCCGGGACGCCAGCCGTGGCTGAAAAGCCATCAGTCGTGCAGCCGCTGTTGCATCAGCCGTCGCACCAGATCGAGCGCCGGCGACTCGGTGCGCCGCGCCAGCGTCACCAGGCCGAAGCGCGCGGTGGCGTCGAGCGGCGGCGCGAGCTTCAGCTCCGCCAGGTCCGGTGCCGCGGCGCGCACGGCCAGCAGTACGGCGTCGGTCGTGCGCGCGAGCTCGATCAGGCTCGACAGCTCGTCGCAGCGCAGCGTGACACAGGACTGCGGATGCGCCTGCGGGCCATAGCGCTCGACCAGCAGGCGCGCGACCTCGTCGGACAGCGGCGTCGAGGCGATCGGGTGCGCGCGCAGCGCGTCGAAGCCCAGCGTGCCGCGCCGTCGCGCCAGCGGATGGCCGCGCCGCACCATGAACGCGCCGCGCATCTCGTGCACGAATTCGGCGCGCAGGTCGGGTGCGGGTTTCAATGAACGTGCATCGACCACCAGGCCGTCCAGCGCCTTGGCGCGCAAGGACTGGACCAGCAGCTCGGTGCCGCTGCGTGTGATTTCCAGACGCAGGCGGCCGTGGTCGGCGCACACCTTCTGCAGCAGCGCCGTCATCAGCATCGCGCCCGGACCCGAGCCCATCCCGATGCGCAGCGTTCCCGCGCCATGCGCCTTGATGCGCTGGCCGCGCGCACGCAGCTCGTCGGCGTCGAACACGATCTGGCGCGCGCGCTCGAGCGCGTCGCGGCCGTGCACGGTGAGCTCGACACGGCGCCCGATGCGGTCGACCAGGGGCAGCGACAGCTCGTCTTCGAGCGCGCGGATGCTGCGGCTCAGTGCTGGCTGGCTGACATGCGCGGCCAGCGCGGCCTTGCTGAACGAGGCCTGGTCGGCCAGCGCGATCAGGTGGCGCAGTTGGACGAGGGTCATCGGCGGGCCTCGCGAATCTTGGGAATCTTGGCAAAGGATGCAGTGACCGCATGCTAATTCAACAAACAATGCATTGGACGTTGGGTTTTGCGATGCCTACATTGCGCCCACACCACCCTCGCACTGGAGCTGCCATGACCTTCGCCGCCCCCCGCCGCGCCGCCTTGTTCGCCAGCCTCGCGCTTGCCGCCGGCCTCGCCGCAGCGCAGGCGTTTCCGAACAAGCCCGTCAACCTGATGGTCCCCTACCCGGCGGGCGGCCCATCGGACGCGATCGCGCGCATCTTCTTCAACCCGCTGGGCAAGGAACTCGGCCAGCAGGTGCTGGTCGAGAACCTGGGCGGCGTCAGCGGCGCGCTCGCGGCGCAGAAGGTGCTGGCTGCACCGGCCGACGGCTACTACATCTTCCAGGGCTCGCCCAACGAAGTGATCCTGTCGCCGCTGGCCAATGCCGCGGTGAAGCTGAAGACGGAGGACTTCCGCCTGGTGCATCCGGTGGCCGATGCGGTGATGGTGTTCGTGACACGAAAGGATCTGCCCGTCAACAGCGTCGACGAGTTGATCGCGCTGGCGCGCAAGTCGGCCGACAAGCCACTGACCTACGGCAGCGTGGGCGTCGGCTCGCTCTACCACCTGATCCTCGAGAACGTGCAGGCGCAGACCGGCGTCAAGCTGGCGCATGTGCCATACAAGGGCAACGCGCCGTTGTTGCAGGACATCGGCGGCGGCCAGGTCGACTTCGCGGTGCTGGTGTACAGCGCCGCGATGGGTGCGCTGGCCGAGCAGGGGCGGCTGAAGGTGATCGGCCAGCTCGGCGCGCAGCGCTCGGAGCTGCTGAAGAACGTGCCGGCCGCGAGCGAAGGCCAGGCGCTGAAGAACTTCTCGTACAAGATCTGGACCGGTTTCATGGTGCCCAAGAGCACGCCCGAGGACGTCGTCACCCGCCTGCATGCCGCGATCGGCAAGACGCTGCAGGACCCGGCAGTACGGTCGCAACTCGCGGCCCAGACCCAGGTCGCGTCGGCACCGATGACGCTGGCCGAGTCGGCGAAGTTCTTCGAGGCAGAGACGGCGCGCTACCGGGCGATTGCAAAGCAGATCAACCTGCAGCCGCAGTGAACAGACCGCGGTCGTGACCTACTTGCGCGACGCACTGGAAGCCCGGGCTGGCGAATTCATCCGCCTGCGCCGCGACATCCACCGCCACCCGGAGCTGGCCTTCGAGGAGCACCGCACCGCCGCGCTGGTGGCCGACAAGCTCCAAGCCTGGGGCTATGCGGTCGAGCGCGACATCGGGGGCACCGGCGTAGTCGGCACGCTG
>JAOUIM010000184.1 GCA_029884035.1 Aquincola sp.
GTCGACTGCGCACCGCATCCTGAACGACCTGGCCGCCGGCCGATTCGTCGACCGCCCGCAGGTCGGGCTCTATCGACTCGGCATGCGCCTGCTCGAGCTCGGGAATCTGGTGAAAGCGCGGCTGTCAGTGCGTGAAGCCGCGCTGGCACCGATGCGCGAGTTGCACCGACTGACCCACCAGGCCGTGAACCTGTCGGTGCGGCAGGGCGACGAAATCGTCTACATCGAACGCGCATACAGCGAACGATCGGGGATGCAGGTGGTGCGCGCCGTCGGCGGTCGAGCGCCGCTGCATCTCACGTCGGTAGGCAAACTGTTTCTCGCTGACGACGACAAAGAGCGCGTACGCTCCTACGCGGCGCGCACCGGGCTGTCGGGCCACACCCGCAACAGCATCACGCAGGTCCAGGCGCTCGAGAGGGAACTGGAGACGGTCCGCTCACGCGGGATGGCGCACGACAACGAGGAGCTTGAGATGGGCGTGCGCTGCATCGCCGCTGGCGTTCACGACGATGCCGGCAGGCTGGTCGCCGGGCTGTCGATCTCCGCACCCGCGGATCGACTTGAGCCTGCGTGGGCGCAGCGCGTGAAGGAGACCGCCGACGCGATCTCGCAGGCGCTCGGCCACCAGGGCCCGCCGAAACGGCGCTGACGCGTCAGCTCAGCGGTTCGGCCGCCGCGGCAGCACCTTCCGTAAGCCAGCGGCGGATGCGCTCGGCGTCACCCAACCGGGAATACTTTCCAGCGGAGTCGAGCAGCACCATGATGAGCTTGCGGCCAGCGAGCTGAGCCTGCATGACGAGGCAGCGCCCCGCTTCTGCGATGTAACCCGTCTTCTGCAATCCGATGTCCCACCGACCATTGCGGACGAGGCTGTTCGTATTGCGAAATTGCACTGCCCTTGAGCCCACTGCGACCGCGGCATCCGGCGTCGTGGACAGGCGCCGAATCAGTTCGTGCTTGTCGGCCTCCCGGACCAGCAAGGCCAGGTCAGACGCATTCGATTGATTGCGACTCGACAAACCGGTCGGCTCGACATAGTGGGTGTCCTTCATGCCCAACGCTTCGGCCTTGCGATTCATCGCATCGACGAAAGCGGGCAGACCACCGGGGTAGTGCCGGCCTAGCGCGTTCGCGGCGCGGTTTTCGCTCGCCATCAAGGCCAGTTGCAGCATCTCTTCGCGGGTGAGCGCGGTCCCGACGCGCAGCTTTGAGCGGCTGCCCTTCTCGGTGTCGACGTCCTCGGCGCTGATGATCAGTGTCTCGTCAAGCGGCAACTGCGACTCCGCAACCACGATCGCAGTCATCAGTTTCGTGATCGAGGCAATTGGCAGCACCGCCTGGGGGTTCTTGGCGAACAGCACCTCGTTGGTGTCTTGGTCCAGCACCAGGGCCACGCTCGACTTGAGTTCGAGCGGGTCGTCGCCCCCATGCAGACCGATCTTCTGGCCCATCGAGGGAACCGCCGGCACGGCCCGCGCGCGCAGCGGGCGCTTGACACCGGCCTTGACCTTGTGCGCCTCGATCGAGACCTTGGGGCGCACCGGCGCTGCGCACGCGCTGTTGGCCGGCAATACCCAGGCCGCACTCGCGACGAGGCTCAGGCCAACCAGCCCGCGCCAGTACATTTTGTTGCTATCCAAAGGGAAAACCCCAACGACTGTTGCAGACCAGTGTATGGGTCTCGGAAATAGCACGCAAGATCAAAAACTTACGTGTTTCTCCTAAAGCCGATGCTGAGTTACCCTCGTTCTTGACTTATTCCCGATTTCAACCCTGCGCAGCAACGCGATCGTTCTTGCTGTGCAGCTTGTTGAGCGCCGCGAGGTAGGCCTTGGCGGAGGCCACCACGATGTCGGGATCGGACCCGACGCCGTTGACGACGCGACCGCCGTGCTGGAGGCGCACTGTGACCTCGCCCTGCGACTCCGTGCTGCCGCTGGTGATGGCATTGACCGAGTACAAGACCAGTTCCGCGCCGCTGCGCACCTTCAGTTCGATCGCCTTCAGGCTCGCGTCGACGGGTCCGTTGCCGTCGCTTTCGACGTGGAATTCGTCGTTCCCCATGGCGAAGGCCACACGCGCATGGGGGCGCTCACCGGTACCGGAGCGCTGCTCGAGCATCAGAAGGCGGTAATGCTCCTGCTCGTGCGTGACGCTCTCGTCGCCCACCAGCGCGATGATGTCCTCGTCGAAGATCTCGCTCTTGCGATCCGCCAGATCCTTGAATCGTGCGAAGGCCGCATTGGTGTCGGCCTCCGACTCCATCTCGATGCCCAACTCCTGCAGGCGCTGCTTGAACGCATTGCGCCCCGAGAGCTTGCCCAGAACGATCTTGTTGGCAGCCCACCCCACATCCTCGGCGCGCATGATCTCGTACGTGTCACGCGCCTTGAGCACGCCGTCTTGATGGATGCCGCTCGCATGAGCGAATGCGTTCGCGCCAACCACCGCCTTGTTGGGCTGAACCACGAAGCCGGTGGTCTGGCTCACCATGCGGGAGGCAGGAACGATTTGCGAAGTATCGATGCCCAGCGTCAGGCCGAAATAGTCGCGCCGCGTCTTGACCGCCATCACGACTTCCTCGAGCGAGCAGTTGCCGGCGCGCTCGCCGAGGCCATTGATCGTGCACTCGATCTGCCGCGCGCCGCCGATCTTCACGCCCGCCAGCGAGTTGGCCACCGCCATGCCGAGATCGTTGTGGCAGTGCACGCTCCACACTGCCTTGTCCGAATTCGGCACACGCTGGCGCAGGTCGCGGATGAACTCGCCGAACAGCTCGGGCACCGCGTAGCCGACGGTGTCCGGAATGTTGATCGTGCGCACGCCTTCCTTGATCACGGTTTCGAGCACGCGGCACAGGAAGTCCGGCTCGCTTCGGTAGCCGTCTTCGGGCGAGAACTCGATATCGTCGTTGAGGTTGCGCGCGAATCGCACCGCCAGTCGCGCCTGCTCGTACACCTGCTCTGGTGTCATGCGCAGTTTCTTCTCCATGTGCAGCGGCGAGGTCGCGATGAAGGTGTGGATGCGCGAGCGCGCTGCGCCTTTGAGCGCCTCGGCCGCGCGACTGATGTCGCGGTCGTTGGCGCGAGACAGCGAGCATACCGTCGAGTCCTTGATGTGGTCGGCAATGGCCTTCACCGCTTCGAAATCGCCATTGGACGAGGCCGCGAATCCCGCCTCGATGACGTCAACTTTCAGCCGCTCGAGCTGACGCGCAATGCGCAGCTTCTCGTCCTTGGTCATCGAGGCACCCGGCGATTGCTCGCCATCGCGCAACGTGGTGTCGAAGATGATCAGCTTGTCGGTCATGGTCGGACTTTCATGGCAGGGAAATGCAAAACGGCCCGCTTGCAAGTTGCTCGCGGGCCGTCGAAGGGGATACCGGGTCGTGAGTCGATCAGCGCGCGGGCGGCACTCCTAGGAGCAGTAGCGGCGAGGCGGGTCGGATCGACATGGACGTGACTTTAGCACGCCGGACTCAGCGGTGCAGGCCCTCTTCCTCCGGCTCGTCCTTGGACGTGGCAATCACGCTGGTACGCAGGCCCTTTGCCCTGCGCCAGCCGTAAACGACGTACCCGGACAGGCCGTAGATGCAGAACACGGCAAACAGCACGATGGGAGGATGGATGTTGATCACCGCGATGGCCAGCGCGATGGCCACGATCACGATGAATGGCACGCTGCGCTTCAGGCTCACGTCCTTGAAGCTGTAGAAAGGCACATTGGTCACCATCGTCAGGCCTGCATAGAGCGTGAACGCGAGCGCCGCCCAGGCCAGCGCGGGAAGTGAAAAGACGCCCTCGTAGCCCGCATCGTCCATGACCCAGACGAAGCCGATCACCAAAGCCGCCGCCGCCGGACTGGGCAGCCCCTGGAAAAAGCGCTTGTCGACGATGCCAATGTTCGTATTGAAGCGAGCCAGCCGCAACGCGGCGCAGGCGCAGTAGACAAAGGCCGCAATCCAGCCCGCCTTGCCAAGACCCTTCAAGGCCCACTCGTACATGATCAGCGCAGGGGCAGCGCCAAAGCTCACCATGTCTGACAGGCTGTCCATCTGCTCGCCAAAGGCGCTCTGCGTGTTGGTCATGCGAGCCACACGGCCGTCCAGGCTATCGAGGACCGCCGCGACGAAGATGCCGATCGATGCGTTCTCGAAGCGCCCGTTCATCGCCATCACGACAGCGTAGAAACCACCGAACAACGCGCCGAGCGTGAACAGATTGGGCAGGATATAGATGCCCTTGCGCCGCGGACGAGGTGGTGGCTCGTTCGCGTCGTGGATGGGAGCGATCTCGTTCATCGGGCGCGAGGATACGCCACGCGCGAAAACTCAATTGCGCGAGCGATCGACAAGCTTGTTGGCCTTGATCCAAGGCATCATTGCGCGCAACTTCTCGCCGACGACCTCGATCTGGTGGTCCGAAGTGAGGCGGCGGCGGCTCAGCAGCGTCGGCGCGCCCGCGCGATTCTCTAGGATGAAACTCTTGGCGTACTCGCCGGTCTGGATGTCACGCAGCGCCCTGCGCATTGCGTTCTTCGTCTCCTCGGTCACGATCTTCGGCCCGGTCACGTACTCGCCGTACTCGGCGTTGTTCGAAATCGAGTAGTTCATGTTCGCGATGCCACCTTCGTAGATCAGGTCGACGATCAGCTTGAGCTCGTGCAAGCACTCGAAGTAGGCCATCTCCGGCGCATAGCCAGCTTCGACCAGCGTTTCGAAGCCCGCCTTGATCAGCTCGACTGTGCCGCCGCACAGCACCGTCTGCTCGCCAAACAGGTCGGTCTCGGTTTCCTCGCGGAAATTGGTCTCGATGATGCCGGCCTTGCCGCCGCCGTTGGCCACCGCGTAGGACAGCGCCAGGTCGCGCGCCTTGCCGCTCTTGTCGGCGTGCACGGCAATCAGGTGCGGCACGCCGCCGCCCTGGGTGTAGGTATTGCGCACCGTGTGCCCCGGCGCCTTTGGCGCGACCATCCAGACATCCAGATCCTCGCGCGGCAAGACTTGGCCGTAGTGCACGTTGAAACCATGTGCGAACGCCAGCGATGCGCCCTGCTTGATGTGCGGTGCCACATCGTTCGCGTAGACCGTCGCGATCTGCTCATCGGGCAGCAGGATCATCACGACATCGGCTGTCCTGACGGCCTCCGCGACTTCGGCGACCTTGAGCTTCGCCTTCTCGGCCTTCGCCCAGGACGCGCCGCCTCGGCGCAGACCTACGGTCACTTTCACGCCGCTGTCGTTGAGGTTCTGAGCATGGGCATGCCCCTGCGAGCCATATCCGATGATGGCCACCTGTTTGCCCTTGATCAGGCTGAGGTCGGCGTCCTTGTCGTAGTAGACCTTCATGGGTTCTTTCTCCGTTAAGTAACTTCAGGCCACGCGGGGGCCGATCTATACCCTGAGAATGCGCTCGCCTCGGCCGATACCCGACGCGCCGGTTCGAACGGTCTCGAGAATCGCCGCACGGTCGATCGAGACGAGAAAGGCGTCGAGCTTGGACGAATCTCCCGTCAGCTCAATGGTGTAACTCTTGTCTGTGACGTCAATGACTCGGCCGCGGAAGATGTCGGCCATTCGCTTCATCTCCTCACGCTCCTTGCCCACCGCGCGCACCTTGATCAGCATCAGCTCCCGCTCGGTGAAATGGCCTTCGGTCAGATCGACCACTTTCACGACCTCGATGAGCCGGTTCAAGTGCTTGGTGATCTGCTCGATCACCTCGTCGCTGCCGGTCGTGACGATCGTCATGCGCGATAGCGATGCGTCCTCGGTCGGCGCAACGGTCAGGCTCTCGATGTTGTAGCCGCGGGCGGAGAACAACGCCACCACGCGCGACAGGGCGCCGGGCTCGTTCTCGAGCAGCACGGCGATGATGTGTTTCATGTGATTCGTCCTTGCGCGCTCTTCACATGGGTCGGCGGTAACCGGCCCGGCTTGGCCACGCGGTTCGTTTTCAAGTTCAATGACCGTCCGCGGCTGTCACTCGCGCTTGCCGAGATACACGGGCCGCGCGGTAACGCGGCCCACGCCACCCGGTTCGCGGCGGATCACAGGTCCTCGGACCCCAGCAGCATCTCGGTGATGCCCTTTCCGGCCTGCACCATCGGCCACACGTTCTCGGTCGGGTCGGTACGGATGTCGAGGAAGACGGTTCGATCCTTCAAACGGATTGCCTCCTTGAGCGCCGGCTCCACGTCGGAAGGCCGCTCGATCAGCATCCCGACATGCCCGTAGGCTTCAGCCAGCTTCACGAAGTCGGGCAGCGCATCCATGTAGCTGTGCGAGTAGCGCCCGCCGTAATCAAGCTCCTGCCATTGCCGCACCATGCCGAGGTAGCGGTTGTTCAGCGACACGATCTTGACGGGCGTGTCGTACTGCTTGCAGGTCGAGAGTTCCTGCAGACACATCTGGATCGAGCCTTCGCCGGTGATGCAGAACACGTCGCTGTCAGGGCGCGCAAGCTTGATGCCCATCGCGTAGGGCAGGCCCACGCCCATCGTGCCCAGGCCGCCCGAATTGATCCAACGCCGCGGCTCGGCAAAGCGGTAGAACTGCGCCGCCCACATCTGGTGCTGGCCCACGTCGCTCGTGATGTAGGTGTCGCGGTCCTTGGTCAGCTTCCACAGCGTGTCGACCACATACTGCGGCTTGATGACTTCGCTGCTGTTCTTGTAGGCTAGGCAATCGCGCTTGCGCCATTCATTGACCTGCGACCACCAAGTGTTGAGCGCAGTCTTGTCGATCAACGTGCCGCCCTCCCTGACCTGCACGATCAACTCCTGCAGCACGTCCTTCACGTCGCCGACGATCGGAATGTCGACCTTGACGCGCTTGCTGATCGACGAGGGATCGATGTCGATATGGATGATCTTGCGCTCGTTCTGGGCGAAATGCCTCGGGTTGCCGATCACGCGGTCGTCGAAGCGTGCCCCCACGGCCAGCAGCACATCGCAGTGCTGCATCGTCATGTTGGCCTCGTAAGTGCCGTGCATGCCGAGCATGCCGAGGAATTGCGGGTCGTTGGCGTCGATCGCGCCAAGGCCCATCAGCGTGTTGGTGCACGGCACGCCCAGCAGATGCACCAGCTCGCGCAACTCGGCGGACGCTTCGCCGAGGATCACGCCGCCTCCGGTGTAAATGTAGGG
>JAOUIM010000185.1 GCA_029884035.1 Aquincola sp.
CACGGCGTCCCGCGTCCCTGTCCTGATCTGTCGCGACGAAGCGCCAGATGATGCCGGCCAGCGTCGGCGAAAGCGCCGGCGCTACTCGTTGAAGCAGGCGCCGCCAGAGAGCTCGCCTACACTTCGTACTTCATGAAACCACCTGCCGCGCCACCGACCAAGGCATCGTCCCAGCGAAAGCCCAGCAGGTCGAGTGGCACCGGATCCGGTGAGAAAGACTCTGCGACCCGCGTGCTCAAGCAGTTCCGCATCGTCTTCAATGCCGTCAAGGCGCACTTCCAGCAGGTCGAGAGAAGGGCGGGCGTCGGTGGCGCTCAGGTGTGGGCCCTGTCGATCGTGCGCGACCAGGCCGGCCTGGGGGTCAACGAGTTGGCCCGCGCATTGAGTGTGCGTCAGCCGACGGCGAGCAATCTGGTCAAGAGCCTGGTGCAGCAGGGCCTGATCGAGGCGCGTCGCGAAGGGGCCGACCGACGAGCGGTTCAGCTGTATATCCTGCCTGCAGGGCGCAGCGTGCTGCGGCGGGTGCCCGGCCCGTTTGCCGGTGTCCTGCCCGAGGCGCTCGCCTCGCTCGATCCGGCCACCCTGCAGCGGCTGGAAGCAGACCTTGACGCGCTGATCAAGGTGCTGGGTGCCGACGAGCGCGCCGGCACGATCCCGCTCGCCCAGCTGTAGCGCGATGCCCCGCCGGGCAAGGCGGGGCCCCAGGGTTCATCGTTGCGAGTACACGATCTCGCCGCGGCGGTTACGTTGCCAAGCTGCCTCGTCGTGTGCGGGGTCCTGGGGTCGCTCCTCGCCCCAACTGGTGGCCTCGACGCGCGCGTCGGCCACGCCCAGCAGCGCCAGCGCACGACGCACGGCCTCGGCCCGCCGCTGGCCGAGCGCGAGGTTGTACTCCGAGCTACCGCGTTCATCTGCGTGGCCTTCGACGCGGATGCTCAGCGTCGGGTTGGTGGTCAGATAGCGCGCGTGGCGCTCGACGATCGCACGGCCCGCCGCATCGAGAGCGTCGCTGTCGTAGGCGAAGTAGACGACACGATCCCTGGACAAGGCGCTGGCCGGGTCACGGTGCGGCGGCAGTGCCGCGGCGGCAGGTTGCGCAGAGGCCGCGGCGCCTGTGTTGGCGGCCGCATTGCCGCTGGTCGGCGGTGCGACCGCAGCCGCCGCGGGCGCAGCCGGTGCGGCGGGCGTGTTCGTCGGCGTGCTGCTGCAGGCGCCCAGCGCGATGACGGCAACGAAGAGGGCTGACGTGCGGATGGTCTTGAGATACATGACTTTCTCCAGGGTTGGGGGTGGCGGGAAGGCGAGGCCGGGGATCAAGGGGGGTGGTGCAAATCCAGCAGCATCTGCAGCAAGGTCGCCATCTGGGACGGGCCGTCGAGATAGAACGCGGCCTGCGAACGCGCGAAATCGGGGCCCATCCGCACGGTGACCCAATGCGGCGGCAGCTTGGCAAACGCCGGCTCGTCGTTGTCGTCATCGCCGAGAAACAGGCCGGTGTCAGCGCCGCATTCGGACGCGAGCGCGAGCAAAGCGTCTCCCTTGTCCGGCGCCGCGCGGACGACGACGTTGACCACGCACTTGCCGCCGACGACCGTCAGCTCGTCAGCCAGCCCGCGCAGCACAGCCTCGATTGCCGCGCGTGCCACTGCCTCGTCGGCGGCGGTCCGGTAATGCAGCGCAATGGACAAGCCCTTGTCTTCCACCCGGACACCGCAGGCAGACAGTTGCGACTTGGCTGCACGCAGCGTCGAGCGCAAGGGATCGAGGGTGCGCGCCCACGCTTCGGCCTGACTCGACGAGACGCCCTCGGCGCCGTGATTCCCGACGACGTATTTCGGCGCAAAGCCCAGTCGTGCATTCACGTCCGCCACCGACCGACCCGTCACCACCGCCACCATGCGGCGGGCCGCCAGCGCACCCAGCCGCCGTGACACGGGCAGAGGGATCTGCGCGTCATCCGGGCGGGTGACGATGGGCGCCAGCGTGCCGTCGAAGTCGAAGGCGAACAGCGGATTGCGCGCCGACGCGAGGCCCGCCAGCGCGCTGCGACCCTCCGGGCTCAGCAGCGACCTCACGCGACCTCCATGCCGTGACGCTCGACACGCGCCTCGATGCGCTCGCGCAGGCGCCAGCGTGCAGCATCGCCGAGCATCTGCCCGGCCCAACGGTAGACATTGTTGTCCCGCACGACGGCGCGCAGGCTGCGCATGCGCTCGCGCTGCTCCTCAGGCGACATCATCAGCGCGCGGTGCAGGGTGTCGGCCGTCTCCTCGACGTGGTACGGATTGACGATCAGCGCCTCGCGCAGTTCTCGCGCTGCGCCGGCAAAACGGCTGAGCAGCAGCGCGCCCTGCTCGTCGTCGCGCGCGGCGACGAATTCCTTGGACACCAGGTTCATGCCGTCGTGCAGGCTCGTGACCACGCAGACGTCGGCCGCGCGGTAGAAGCGAGTCAGCTCATCGTGCTCGTGGTGCTCGGCCAGCAGGTGCACCGGGCAGTAGCCCTCCCGGCCGAAGCGCTTGTTGATGCGTTCGACCATCGCGTCGATGCGCAGCTGGAAGCTGCGGTACTCGTCGAGCTGGCTGCGCGTCGGTGCGGCGATCTGCACGAAGCAGAACGTGCCGATCCACTGCGGATACTTCTCGAGCAGGCGCTCGACCGCGTTCAACCTCTCGAGGATGCCCTTCGTGTAGTCGAAGCGGTCGACGCCCACCGCCAGGCGTTGCGAAGCCTGCATGCCCAGCAAGGCACGCACATGGGAGCGGCACTGCTCGATATCGGGCCAGGCGGCGGATTCGATCTCGGTTGGCCACGCGATCGAGATCGGATAGCTCTCGACGCGGGTCTCTGCCCCCTGGTACACGATGCTCGAATGCTCGTGTTCGATGCGCGCCTCGAGGTATCGATCGACGGTTTCCAGGAAGTTCTTGCAGTGGTAGCGCGTGTGGAAGCCGAGGATCGAACTGCCCAGCAGGCCTTGCACGATCTCGCGGCGCCACGGGCAGATGCCGAAGGACTCCGGGTTGGGCCACGGGATGTGCCAGAAGGTCAGGATCGTCGCCTTCGGAAGCTGCTTGCGCAGCATGGCCGGGAGCAAGGCGAAGTGATAGTCCTGGATCAGGATCACCGGATCCTGGCGCTTGGCCTCCTGGGCCACGGCGTCGGCGAAGCGCTCGTTGACCTCGCGATAGTGCCGCCAGTCCGACTCGCGGAACACGGGGCGCACGTGAGCCACGTGACACAGCGGCCAGAGACCCTCGTTGGCGAGTCCGTAGTAGTAGCCCTGTTCTTCTTCCGCGCTCAGCCACACGCGGCGCAGCGTGTATCGCGGATCGTCGGGCGGCACGGCCACGCGGTCCGCCGCGTCCACCGCCTGGCGGTCGGCGCTGCCGCTGCCATGGGCCACCCAGGTGCCGGAGCACGCGCGCATCACCGGCTCGAGTGCGGTGACCAGGCCGCTCGCAGGGTTGCGCACGACGATCCCGCCAGGCGTGTGCTCGTGCAGCCACGGTTCGCGGTTCGACACCACGATGACCTCGTCGTCGCGCAGCTGCTGGTGCAGCATCACCCGCAGCCGCTCGGGAGACCACATCAGCATCTCCGGTGCGGCCGAGCGTCGGTACTCATCCTCGAGGTCACGAAGGCGGGCGCGCAACTCGTCGGCAAGCGGCGCCAGACCCGGCATGGTCGGTGCGAGCGGCCGAACCAGCCCCTCTCCGCGCAGCAGGGCGCGCGCACCCTCGAGCCAGCCGCGCCAGCTCAACTGCGCGACGGCCACGGTCGACACCGCAATCACGAAGCCCATGCCGGCGATGAGTGCGATCAGCAGCCAGCGTGTTTCCACGCTGCGCCGATCGACGAAGCTCATGTCGTGCAGCAGCACGAGGCCCGTATCGGGGCCGGAATCGCTGGCGACCGGATGCCAGCCGACATGCACCGAGCCGGCCGGCAGGCGCCAGACAGGCTCTGCGTCCGCGGCCGCTGCATGCGCCGCCTTGCAGTCCAGGCCCTCGGGAAAGCCCGCGCTGGCGCGTATCAGCTGGCCATCGCTCGTGCACAGCGCCACCGCCACCAGGCGTTCATCGCGGACGGCGCGGTCGAACAGCACGCGCAGCGACTGCGATGCAGCCGGTGTATCTGCCATCGCGCGCGCGATCGAGTCACTGAGCGTGTCCGCCACGAGGGCGCCGCGCAGGTTCAGGTCGCGGGAGAACCACCGCAGCGTCATCCGGTCCATCAGTGGCAGGGCCAGCAACGCAGCCGCCAGCAGCGTGACAAGCAGCGGGGCGAGGAAGCGCAACTGGAATCGCCAGGCACCCGCCGCCCGCCCAGCGGCCTTCCTTGTCGGCATTGTTTCGCTAGTCAAAGGCAAGCAGCCTCGTCGGTTGTTTCCAGCACGGAAATAGGGTCATCATGTGCTATTATATATTGATACCTATACGAAATTGCCCCGACCATGCTGCGGTCGCCTGACCGCGGTGGGGTGAATCTCGTTCTGCGGGCCCGTAGACCGCGCTGGAACGGCCGTTTGTTGTTGCCAAGTGCAGGCCGGGCGATGTCCTGAACAAGCGGCCGCGCTGCGCGCAACGTGGCTGCAGGAGCAATGCGAGCAAGTTCTATGAGCGGTATGGATCTGACTTCCGGCCTGGACGGGCTGTTCCAGGCCCAGGCCTGGTGGGCCTCGGCGGCGCGTGTCGCGGGCATCGTGCTGGTGGCCTGGATCCTGACGCTGGTGCTGCAGCGCGGCATCCGCAGGGTGCGCGAGCGTGTGGCCAGTCGCCTCGACGACCGCGAAGCCGTGTTGCGGGCTGCCACGCTCGGGCGCGTCCTGCGCTACGTGGTCGCGGTCGTCGTGACGCTGGTGGCCGGCATGCTGGTGCTGGCCGAACTGGGGGTATCGGTCGCGCCGATCCTCGGCGCCGCTGGTGTGGTCGGCCTGGCGGTGGGTTTCGGTGCACAAAGTCTGGTCAAGGACTACTTCACCGGCCTGTTCATCCTGCTCGAGGACCAGATCCACCAGGGCGACGTGATCCGGGTGGGCAACCATGCCGGAATGGTCGAGGAGATGACGCTGCGCTACGTGCGGCTGCGCGACTACGACGGCAATGTCCACTTCGTGCCGAACGGGCAGATCGATGCCGTGGTCAACCTGAGCCGCGGCTTCGCGCAAGCCGTGATCGACGTCGGGGTGGCCTACGGCACGGATCTGGACCACGCGATTGCAGTGATGCGCCGATGCGCGGCGAAGCTGGCCGCCGACGAGGTCTTCGGTCCCAAGATCCTGAATGAATTCGAAGTCGCCGGCGTCGAGCGGTGGGACGATTCGGCCGTGATCCTGCGCGGGCGATTCAAGGTTGCGCCGCTCGAGCAGTGGTCCGTCCGCCGCGAGTTCCTGCGCAGGCTGAAGGCCGAATTCGATGCGGGCGGCATCGAGATCCCGTTCCCGCAGATGACCCTGCATCGGGCGCGACCCCTCGCCGTCCAGCGTTGAGACCGGAGCGTGTGCAGACGCGGCCCGTCGGCGCGTCAGCCGCCGGACGTGGCGAGACCGGTCATTGCGTCCACGAACCCGCGCTCGATCGGCTCGCCGCGCGGATGGCGGCCGTCGCGCACGACCCAGCGTCCTGCGACCATCACGTCGGCCCAGGGTCGTCCGGGGCTGGAGAACACGAGCGCATCCAGCGTGTGCGACCAGGGCATGCCGAGCAGCGCGGGGTCGCGCGCGTCGGCTTGCAGCGCATCGGCGCGCGCGCCCACGACCAGGCCCCACGCCGCTTCACCTGCGGCCGCGCCGCTGCTGCCCTGCACGCGTCCCCACAGCCGCTCGGCCGTCGACGGCTGCGCCGCCGCGTCCGCGCTCACGTTGCGTTGTCGCAGTTCGAGTCGTTGACCGTAGTCGAGCCAGCGCAGTTCCTCGCGCCAGTCGCGCGTGACATGGCTGTCCGAGCCGATCGCGAGCGGCACGCCGGCCGCCAGCCAGCCGCGCAGGTCGGGCAGGCCGTCGCCGAGGTTGGCCTCGGTGCTCGGGCACAGCACCACGCCGGCGCCACTGCGCGCGACGGCCTCGACCTCGGCCGGCACCGTGTGGGTGGCGTGCACAAGCTGCCAGCGCGGATCGAGCAGCCCTTCGCGAGCCAGCCATTCGATCGGCCGCGCGCCGGTGGCGGCGAGACAGTCGTCGACTTCGGCGGTCTGCTCGGCGGCGTGGATGTGGATCGGGCCTTCGATGCCGGCGGCGAGCCGGCGCAGCGCGTGGATCGATCCGGCGGCCGCCGCGCGCAGCGAATGCACGACGAGCCCTGAACGCAACAGCGGCCGACCGGCGGCCGCGATCGCGCGGGCCTGGATGACGGCGCTTTCGGGACTCATTGCGAAGCGGCGCTGGTCCGGGCGCAGCTGCGGTTGCGCAAAGCAAGCGCGCTCGTACAGCGCGGGCATCAGCGTCAGGCCGATGCCCGCATCGGCAGCTGCATCGGCCAGCGCCCACGACAGCGTGTACGGGTCGGCGTAGGCACTCCCGTCGATGTCGTGCTGCAGATAGTTGAATTCGCACACATGCGTGTAGCCGCCCTGCAGCAGCTCGACATACAGCTGCGTCGCCACCGCGCGCAGCTGGTCCGGCGTGATGCGCAGCGCCACCTGGTACATGCGGTCGCGCCACGACCAGAAATCGTCGCTTTCACGGTCGCGCCGTTCCGCCAGGCCGGCGAAAGCGCGCTGGAAGGCATGGCTGTGGGCGTTGACCAGGCCTGGGAGCAACGGGCCGCGCAAACGTTCGGCGGCAGCTGGCGGCTGCAGCACGCCGGGTGTCACCTCCGCCCAGCGGCCGTCGGCGCCGACGCGAAGCATCACGTCGTGGGCCCAGCCTTGCGGCAACCAGGCACGCGGCGTCCACAGCAGTCGTGGCATCTCAGTCACCTGGCCTCCAGTCGAGCATGGCCTGGAGCATCGCGAGCAGCAAGGGCTGCAGCCGATGCGACACGCGCGGTGCATCCAGCGTCCAAGGCGGCGCCTCGCGCGTCATGTAGGTCGAAAAGCACATCTCCATCTGCACCGCATGCACCCGATCGGCAGGCCGACCGTAGGTGCGTGTGATG
>JAOUIM010000186.1 GCA_029884035.1 Aquincola sp.
GTCGCGTGGATATGTTCTTCAGAACCGCGTAGAGCGACAGGCGGCCAACGGTGTTGCGCTCCAGCCATCGTCCGAGAGCCTGACCGATCTGTGTTCTTGCCGACAGGCCCAACGCGAACGACGCCACGAAGATCAGCGCAACCGCCATCACGGCTGGTGCGTCGACCGCCTTGACCCATGCTTGCGGCAGTGCGTCGGCGATGGGCCTGGCCAATGCTGTCACGAGTTGAAAGATCTCCCCGAACATGAGCCACAGCAAGAGCAAGGGCAGCAGGATCAACAGGCCACCCAAAGTGGTCTTCAAGAGCAGGTCAAGTGCGCGTGTCATTGGATGGCAGTCGAGTGATGGGATGGGTGTGTGCGGCAAGTGCCCGGTCGGCGTCGACGCCGAATCGGGTCTTGCCTTGGGCAAGCATACGACGCGTTCGCTCTCGTACGGCCGCGCTCCGGCGACCACGAGAAAGAAGGCTTGACCCGCTTCGAATGCAAGACCACGCCGGCCCTGTGCTCAGTCCTTCCGGGGACGTGACGGTCCGCCAAGGTGGTGCAACCGTTCGGTCGCGCTACCGGAGCACGCGGGCTGCCGCGTCCGGGAACTCCCAGTCGAGAATCTGCACATCCACCAGACTGGTGGGACGTTCCTCGAAGAAGAGCACCGCGCGTTTGCCATCGGTGAAGTAGCGGTCCCCGGTGAGGTTCTCGCGGGGTCGCTCGCGTCCGCACGCCTGAACGCCACCGACGTAGCCGATGCGAGGCACCGCCTGGGAATAGGCCAGGTCGCCAACCAGGCCGTCGCGCGTGTCGTCGACGTCAGGGTCGATGGCGTGTGTCGTGAGGGTCGGGGACCTCGTCGTCCAGCGCACGCCGATGTCGCGGCTGATTTGCCCGACGTGTACGGGGCGGCCACGGAAATTGACCGGTGCTCGCCACAACCGCATGTGGTTGCGCGTGTGCACGGATCCGCGGGCCTTCTGCATGCCGATGTCCTGCGCGCGTCCGAAGACATACAGCGGGCTGATCGGCGAGTAAAGGTACTGGCTCCCGAACAAGAAGGACTTGACCGTCTTCCAGGCCGAGCGCGCGTAGGTCACCTCGGTCTGGTGCCATTCACGCCGGATCAGGGCCGAGAAGATATTGCCCGGAGCGCCGATCATGATGACGTTCAGCGGGTCACCCTCGCGCTGGCCGTTCTTGCTGGTCGTGCACGCGGGCAGTCTTCGCAGCGCCTCGCGCAGTACGGTCTCATCGTCGATCTCGTCGACCTTCTCGTAAAGCTTCTCGAAGTCGACCTGCTCAACGTCCGTCACCAGCCCTGGAACCGGCACGACGAAGGAGAACGAGTGCATGTCGCGGTCGCCGAGGAGATCGATGTAGACGGATTTGTGACCCTCGGAGATCTTCGTGAAGACGAAGCCGCCGTGCCTCGCCCGCGGGAGCGTCAGGCCGCTGAAGGCCAAGGCCTCGAAGTGGTGGTCCATTGCCTCGTTCTGGCGCGGGGACATCGTGTGCCGCGCGTACGCGGCCTCGCGCGCCGAGTAGTAGTCCGGGTCCATGCCTGCTCGCATGAGCACGTAGACAGAGTCCGTCTGGTTGTTCACTTCGACCCAGACGGGCTGTATGCGCGAGGCGTAGAGCGAGGTGCCGAAGATGGCTTGCGTTTCTTCGCGGCTCGGCACGGCGACAGTCACCGCCAGCCCGCTTTGGGACTCTGTCCTCGCGCGCTCGATGAAGGTGGCTCGCTCGAGCGGCAACGGGGTGCGGTACGGGCGAACAAGGCCGAAGCTTGCCGCCTGAACGAGCGCGCCGACGAACCTGCGCGGTAGATCCTGGTCGCGTGTGCTCATCGCATGCTTGCACGCAGTTGGGGTCTGGGTTGTCTGATTGTCCCTGATTCGCATGCCTGGGCGGATGCGCCGAGATCGCCCGCGTCCCCGTCGGGCCATCGAACTGGGTGTTCGCATACATCGAGCGCGCCGCCGCACCTGCGGTGCTTCAGGTCGCGACGTCACTCATGCAATAATCGCCTTCACGATCCCTGCACTCGATTCGGACGAGGGTGAAGCGATCATCGTCGTGTCTGCGGGCGTTGGTTCTTGCGTGCTGCGCTTCCGCTGCTCTCGGATTTCGCTGACCCCTCCTCGAAGCATGTTCCTGCAACCAACTCAACACTGCACGAAAGTGCCCAGGTGACGGCGTTCTTCGCAGCGGTCGCCGAGCTGTCGGTGATTGTCTTTCTCTTGTCGAGCATGTCCGAGATAGGCTTGGGGCTGCGGTTGCAGCAAGTCCTGCAGCCGTTGCGAAACACCAGGTTGGTGACCCTGTCGCTGCTTGCCAACTTCGTCATCGCGCCTTTGCTGTCGCTGGGCATTGCCCGTCTGCTCCGATTGGACGAACCGTTCGCGCAGGGCCTGCTGTTGCTCGGCTTGGCCGCCGGTGCGCCGTTCATGCCGAAGATCGCCGGCATCGCGAAAGGAGATGTCGCCTTCTCGGTGGGGCTGCTGGTGATGCTGATGGTCGGCACGATCGTCTATTTGCCGGTCGCCCTGCCGCTGTTGGTCGAGGGTTCGCAAGTCAACCCGTGGAAGATCGTTCGCTTGCTGGCCTTGCTGATCCTCCTGCCCTTGATCTTCGGCATGATCGTCAAGGCACGCGCACCGTCGTTTGCGGTGCGACTGGCTGTCGTGCTCGCACGGGTATCCGGCGTCACCTTGCTGGCGAGCGTCGTTCTCATCGTCACTCTGCATTTCCAGGGCCTGATGAGCGTCTTCGGGACAGGGGCGATCTATGCGGGGCTCTTGTTTTCGTTTCTGTGCGCGCTTTCTGGGTAGCTTCTCGGCGGCAGGCGTGGGACCCAACGGATGGTTCTTGGTGTCGGCACGGGATTCCGCAGCTTTCCCGCCGCGCTGATCGTGAGTGTTCAGAGCTTCGAGGATCCCAACGTGCCGGTGATGGTCATCATGACCACGCTGACCGCGCTCGTCGTCTTGCTGCCTGTCGCGTGGATAGCGGGGATGCGTGCGCCCGCGACGTTGGATCGGCTCGATCGGGCATGACCCGCGGTGCAGGATCCGGTCGGCGTGCGCCTGCATCGGCGCCGGTCGGGTCGCGTGTGGGCCCCGATCGCCACGCGTCAGATGGCGTCCCCCTGGGGCCGCGGCCTGAAAGCCCTTGCAGGCCGGTCATGTGGCCAACGATGCTGGCTTCTGTCAGAATCTTCGCGGGGTGCCGTCGTTGGTGCGACCGCGCTCCCGATGGTTGCGAGCATCGCGCTCATCGCCAGATCATGCAGTCGCCGAGGGGAACAAGCGGATGAAGGACTCTTGCCGAGGACTGGGCCTCTTGATCGGGCTGTTCATCAGCACGCTGGCGTTGGCGGAGATCTGGCACGTCGACCCGATCAGCGGATGCGCGGTCCATGACAAGGACACCGCGGCGAAGGGTGTGTTGATCAGTTGGTCGGGCGAATGCGACCAGAACAAGCGCGCGATGGGTCAAGGTGTTCTCAGCTGGATCGACAACGGCAAACTCGTCGGGCGTTACGAAGGTCCGATGCGGGACGGCAGGGCCAATGGCCAGGGCACGGTCTACGTTGCCGCGCCTCAGGGCGGCTTCGACCGCTTCGAAGGCACCTTCAAGGATGATGAGATCAGCGGCGCACTCGACGCCAAGACCGCGGCCGGCTTGACGTTTCAAGGCGTCATGAACAGCCTCAACTATTCCGGCGAGGGTGTCTTGAAGACGGCGGCGGGTGACCAGTACACGGGTCAGTTTGCAAACGGCAAGCTGCACGGAACTGGCCATCTGATCCTGGCCGACGGCGAGCAATACCGCGGCAACTTCGTGGCCGGCGACCTGGAAGGTATGGGTGAATGGCTGGGGAAGAACGGCGACTACTACCGCGGCGGTTTCAAGACGAGCACCTATTCCGGCTTGGGGCGCTACGAAGCGGCCGATGGCGATGTCTACGAAGGTGAATTCGCGGATGGTCTTCCGAACGGTCAGGGGCGCTTCATCAACGCCGAGGGGCGCACGATCACCGGCCGGTTCAAGGCCGGCTGGCCCGATGGCAGGGTCGAAGTCAGATTGCCGGATGGCAAGACACTGACAGAGTTGTGGTCCGACGGAAAGAAGCAGGGGGGCGGGCAATGAGGCGCCACTTCATTACTCTCGCGGTGGGGATGGTCACGGCCTCCCTTGCGATACCTCCCGCGCACGCCGGCATCATGGGCGACGGATTGGGGGGCGCCCTGAGCGGCGCGATGGTCGGCAAGTTGGTCGGTGGCCGCAAGAGTGCGCGCACTGGGGCCATCATCGGCGGGGTGATCGGCGCATCCGAAGCGGCGGCCAACATGCAGCGACAACAGCAGCACCAGGCCGAGATAGAGCGACGCCAATCCGAATGGGCGGCGCAGCAGCAGCTCGAGCAACAACGGATTCGAAACGAGCAGGCCGCCGCCGCCCCCGCCGTGGCCACTGACCAGACTCTGGTGATCGAGACACAGAAGTCGTTGATTCGCCTCGGTTTCCAGCCTGGCCCGGTCGGTCGGGCAGGCCCGGAACTGACGGCCGCCGTGAGGCAATACCAGAAGAGCAAGGGGCTGCTCGAAACCGGCGATCTGTCGCAGGCCCTTTTGGCGCACATGCTGCAAAACGGCGGTTGACCTGCACGCTGGCGGCGACGCCGTGTTGCCCGAATTGAAGCCCTGCAACGGCAGGGAAGGCGTCTGCTGCGGATCCCGCCGGCATCTCATGCCACCCGCCTGAGTACGCTTCGATCGAAACGGCCCGAAGACCCCGGCGCGGCGATCTTGGCACCTGCACGCGCCTCGTCAAGCGATGACTTCGCTCAGCACCAGAATCCAGGCGGCCAGGCTTGCCCAGCCAAGGAATGAAGGGCGTGGCCGAAGCACGCAGGCCAGCGAGATGGCTGACAGCAGTGCGAAGCGCCAGCTCACCGCGACCATTCCGTTGTTGATCAACGCGCTGGCTGCCACGATCCAGGCGCTCACGGCGCACAGCCCCCAGTGGAAGCGGCGGGCCTGTCGCATGTACAGGCCATCAAGCCCATCGGAGTCCATGCTGTCCACGCCCGCGGTGAGCAACTGGGTGGTCACCAGGAGCAGCACAGGGCCCAGTACGATCAGCAGATACCCTCTGAATGCCCAGTCTTCGAAACGGGTGATCAAGGACGTATCCCAAAACAGACTGAGGTGCAGCGCCAGCAGTACACCTGCCCAGCTCATGTAGCGGCGCCCAGAACTCAAAGGCACGTCGCGCACGACGATGCTCGACAGATTCATCAGCAAGCCACCAAGACTCAGGCCGACGAGCGTCGAGAACATGATGGCCACCAGCAAGGCGTTGGTCAACTGCACTGCGATGCCCCTCTCTTCAGCACACAACACATTCGATACGGAATCCAACCGACGCGCCCGACGTGCCGAACTCCCGATAGGCGGGATCGTATGTGAGTTTCGGCATCGCAGAACGCAAAGCCGAATGCGCGATCCGAGTCGTGCAGGACATCGCCACGCCACGTTCTGCATTTGGCGCCAGCAGTCGCACACGAACTCGGCGTCAGGCTGCCGCTGGCATCGCGTTCCCTGAGCCCGTTGACCCGTTCAACGCACCACCGAACATCAGAGCCGCGAGTTCGCGGATCCCTCCTGCCAGGGCAAGCCGCGGCCAATCTGGCTACCCCTGCATCGCAGGTCATTCCACACTCGTTCAAGACGCCGGACTCCTTGGAGTTCCGGCGCGGTGGAATCCTGCCGTCGCCAACCGAAGCAACCCCCGTCGCGGCAACGGCGTCGCGCACGGGCGGATCAGTTGCGCGCGGGGACATGGCGGCCCCATCGCTGCACTCAGCCCGACGACGGGCTGCCCAGCTTGTCGCCAACGCGCTCGCGCAGGCGCTCGACGATGTCATTGACGATCTGCAGCGTCTCGGCTTCGCCGAGGGAGACCAGCGCCTGGTCTCGCACCGAGTAGTGCATCATCAGCAGCGCACGCAGCTTGTCGAAGGCGCGCTTGTTTTGTGAACTACAGACCAAGGTGTCGTTCTTGAGGACGCGTTCGATCACTCCCGGGTCGAGGATCTGGACACCGCACAGGAGCGACAGCCGGGCAATCTCGAGGTCGATCTCCTCGAAATGATTGGACCATCGTTCGTGACGGTACGGTTGTGGTTGCTCAGCCATGCTTGTTCCTTCGATTCGACGCATTCCCGCGCCCAGTTCTCTGTCGCCTGCTGCAGGATATCAGGCCATGATGTGAACGCCGCCGTCCACGTAAACCGTGCTGCCGCTGATGCGCCGGGCAAATGGCGTCGCGAGGTAGGCACAGGCGAAACCCACGTCCATGATGTCGACCAGTTCGCCCAGCGGGGCCTTGTGCGCCGCCTCGGTCAGCAGCAGGTCGAAGTCCTTCAGGCCCGACGCGGCGCGGGTCTTCAGCGGCCCCGGCGATACGGCGTGCACGCGGATCGCCTTCGGCCCCAGCTCGTAGGCCAGGTAGCGGCAGGAGGCCTCGAGCGCCGCCTTCACCGGGCCCATGACGTTGTAGTTCGGCACGACCTGGTCCGCGCCGATTGTGGGCGAATGTGGCCCCGGCTGCGCGGAGAAAGGCCTTGCAGAGGGCGGTCGAAACTCCTTTGCCCCAAATGAGCCGGTTCGCCGTCGGGCCCTGGCGGCGGCTGGTTGGGCTCATCCGTCCAGCCGGATGATGACCGTCTCGATCATGGCACCCGGAAAGACCGTCGCCGGGCCCGAGAGCACGGGCCGCAGAGGGGCACACCGACTCCGGCCGTAGCCGCAATACAACATCATCGCGCGCGGTCGCTGCGCGGACCCGCTTCGCGGTCTGAAGGTCGGCAACGAAGGCGAACCGCATTGACGGCGGCAAGGTCGACGCGAAGAACAGCAGGTGCACTCTGAACCCGCCGCGCAGGCTGGTCGCCGAGGATGCGAGCCATCGCCGCCGAGGGAATGGCGAACGAACGGGCGCGCCGGGGCAAGCCGCGCGCCGACGAGGCTCGAACCGTGGGGGCCGACGGATCGAGGCCCGACTCGGGTATAGTGCAATGGACCATCGTG